>PKUH01000004.1 GCA_002869615.1 Desulfuromonas sp.
CAGACCGGACAAAAAAGCCCCCTGCAAGGGAGCCGTTTTCTGCATACTCTTTTATGGCTCAATAAAAGAGTATGGCGGAGTGCGCGGCCGCGACCGCGCGGTTCTTCTGTCTCCTGTATTCGGTTCAAGAAAAACTTCCCTGAAATTCGGGTCGTGGCCCCTGACCCCTGACCTGGCAGTGTCTCTATCCAGCCAATCAAGACCGCTGGTATCGAACGACCGGCTCCTGATTTTTCTTGCCTGTCCTGAGCCAGCTGAAGGAGGAGTCTAACGTTGTATTATACTCTTATCTGCGAAGAACATTTTTTATGGCAATAAATACATTTGATTGCTGAACCGGGATTGATCAACTAGTATAAGCAGAATAATTCATAGATGGTCATACCGTATGAAATTACACTCGGAAAATATTATATCTGCGATCCGGAGTCACCCTGCCGAATCAATCAGCGGTCGTCAGCTGATGTCGGTTCTGAACCTGCCGGCGGCGGCCAGGCGGATCCTGCATCGACAGCTGCGTGAACTCGAACGGCAGGGTCTGGTTCGACGTATGCGTGGCGGTCGGTACTCCCTGGCCGGATCGTCCGGGACCCGTGATGGGGTTGTTCAGATCACGAAAACCGGTGCCAGGATCATCCGGAACGACAAGGGTGAAAATATCCGGATCGCCGACCGCTTCCTTGCCGGTGCCCTTGATGGCGATACTGTCCGTTTTGTTCTGTTGCGCCGGGACCGGATGAATCGCATGAATGGCAAGGTTGTTCAGATAGTCGAGCGCTCGGGCAAGCCGGTCGTCGCTGTTTATCAGCCAGGGCGAGACAGCGGTTTTGTCCTGCCGCTCGGTGGCAGTGGCCAGACTTTACCGGTTTCGGGGCGGGCTTTTCCGGAAATTCAGCCGGGCTACTGGGTCGTGGTCAGGCTTGTGAGTGGTAAAAACAGAAGCATTGCCAGTGCTGAAATTGTCGAGCGCCTCGGCACTCCGGAAGATCCGTCGGTTCAGGTTAAGGCGGTTGCTGCACGTTTCTCGATACCGCTAAGTTTCCCTTCCCCGGTTCTTGCCGAAGCCGAGGCGATTCCGGACATTATCCCTGATGCTGAGATCAATCAGCGCACCGATTTGCGATTACTCCCTTTTATAACGATTGACGGTGAATCTGCCCGTGATTTTGATGACGCGGTTACGGTCGAAAAAACATCGGACACCTTCAGGCTTTATGTCGCTATTGCCGACGTCAGCTATTATGTGTCTCCCGACAGTCAACTTGATCGTTGTGCGCGAGAACGTGGGACCAGTGTCTATTTTCCCGGTTTCTGCATCCCGATGTTGCCGGAAAAACTGAGTAATGAACTTTGTTCGCTGAAACCGGGAGTCGATCGGCTGGTGTTGACCGCGGAGTTGGAAATAGATACTGAAGGTGTTGTTTGTTCGGAAAAATTTTACTCGGCCGTTATCCGGAGCCGGGCCAGACTGACTTATGCAGACGTTCAGTCCAGTCTCGAGCGAAAGGTACCGGAAACGGATGAAGATAATGAGCACCTGGCACAGTTGCAACTGATGCAGGAGCTGGCACGTGCTCTTCTGGTCAAACGCCGCAACCGGGGAGCGCTTGAGATGGAGATTCCGGAACCCGAAGTTATTCTCGACCGGAGGGGATTTCCCGAAACCATCCGTTATGCGCAACGTCTCGAGGCGCACCGGATCATCGAAGAGTTCATGCTGGCGGCCAATGAAGCGGTCGCCAGGTTTCTGGCCGGAGCTGAAAAAACTCTGGTCTATCGGATTCATGAGCCGCCCGAAAGGAAAGACATCGATCGATTAAACCGTTACCTCGGCGAGCTGTCAGTGCCGAAGCTGGTACCCGGCCCCGGATTGGCCAAAGGGTTTCAGCACATGATCGGCTCGGTCTGCGGGGTGGCAGAAAAAAGAGTTCTCAGCCAGAAGATGCTGCGAAGCCTGAAGCAGGCCCGTTACAGCATTGAAAATCCGGGACATTTTGGTCTGGCAGCAGAGCAGTACTGCCATTTTACATCACCGATTCGTCGGTATCCGGATCTGCTGATTCACCGAACCCTCAGGCTGACATTGAGCGGGCACGGTCATGATCCGCCACCGGAGGTCATGGCCCGACTGGCGGAACAGGCGTCCGCCCGGGAACGGAACGCAGTGGAGGCAGAACGGGATGTTAATGCCCTGCATGTTTGTCAGTTCATGGAACACCGGATCGGCGAGATCAGCCCCGGTATGATCAGCAGTGTCCATAAGTTCGGTTTTTTTGTTGAGCTCGACCGTTTCCCGGTTGAGGGGCTGGTTCATGTCTCCAGTCTCGATGATGATTTCTACCGGTTTGACCCGGAATGCGATCACCTGATCGGCGAACGATCCGGCAATATCTTTCGTGTCGGAATGAGAGTTAAAATCTCTGTTGAAAATGTTAATATCATGAGGCGGGAAATCGATTTTATATTGCCGACGCGTCGACCGGATCGACTCCGCCGGAATAGTCGATAAGAGACAGGAATCAAGATGGAAATTATCCGAGATCTTGCTGCTTTGAAAACGCCGCTTGAAAATTCGATTGCAACGATCGGTAATTTTGACGGAGTTCATCTTGGACATCGCGAGATCTTTCGCGAAATCGTCAAAAAGGCGGCCGTGACCGGCGGCGTTTCGGTGGTCATCACCTTTGTTCCCCATCCCCTGAAAGTGCTCAAGCCGGAACAGGCGCCCCGCCTGCTGAATACCTATGCTGAAAAAGAACGACTGGTCCGGGCCTCATGCGTTGATTATCTGGTCGAAATCCCTTTTGACCAGGAGATGGCCGAAATGAGCCCGGACGATTTCGTTACTGAAATTCTGATCGGTAAACTCGGAATCAGGCATCTGGTTGTCGGCTACGACTACGCTTTCGGGCGCGATCGATCGGGCGATGCCGACTTTTTGACACGGATCGGAGCAGAAAAAGGTTTTTCCGTTGAAGTACTCGGTCCGATCTTGCGCGGTGAGGAGATTTTCAGTTCTACCCTGGCCCGGCGTCTGCTTGCGGCCGGCGATGTCGAGTCGGTGGTTGAGCCGCTTGGCCGCCATTTTACCCTTGAAGGCCGGGTTGTCAGCGGTGCCGGCCGGGGTGCCCGTCTCGGGTTTCCGACAGCGAACCTGATTACCGAAAAGGAGGTTCTGCCCCGACCGGGAGTGTACGCAGTCAAGGTCAAATACCGGGACGCGCTCTACGATGGGGTTATGAACATCGGTTTCAATCCGACCTTCGGCTCCGAACGGATTTCCCTTGAGGTCCATATTCTCGATTTTTCTCAGGATATCTATGGCGAAACAATCCGGGTCTATTTTGTGGAGAGACTGCGTGACGAAAAGGTTTTTAAATCTGCCGATGAACTGGCTGCATCGATTGCCCATGACATCGAAAAGGCCAGAGCCATCCTCGGTGAAACAAAGATTATTGAGTATCGGGATTATCTCGATTGTGGTTAAATGAAGGGTCTGGACGTTAAGTTATGAAGATATCGGGTCGAACAAAAGTTGTCGGCATTTTCGGTGATCCGGTCGGCCATTCGCTGTCACCGAAAATGCAGAATGCCGCGCTGCAGGCATGCGGAATCGATGCCGTCTATGTCGCCTTTCACGTAGGCCCGCAATCACTCGCCGCGGCTGTTGAGGCGATCCGGACACTCGGAATGATCGGTGCTAATGTAACCGTGCCGCACAAGGAGAATGTGATCCCGTATCTGGATCGACTTGATCCCCGGGCCGAGCGGATTGGCGCGGTCAATACTATTGTGCATCGCCAGGGGGAGCTGATCGGCTACAACACCGATGGTGTCGGTCTGATCAGGGCTCTGCAGTCGCAATTCAAATTCAACCCGGCAGCAAAAAAGGTCGTGCTGCTCGGTGCCGGAGGTGCGGCCCGGGCTGCCTTGTGTGCTTTGGCCGATGCCGGTGCCGCTAAAATTATTCTTCTGAACCGGACAGTTGAGAAAGCAGAAGATCTGGTTGCGAATTTTGCGCGGACTTTCCCGTCGGTTGAAATCGAGGCACACTCTCTGGTTGAGGAAGAGGTCCTGCCGGCGGTTGGTCAAGCTGATCTGCTGATCAATACCACCACAGTGGGCCTGCACGGAGAAGACTTTGATCTCGAGTTGATCGGACACTTGCCCGAATCCGGTCTCTTCTTCGATATGGTGTACACGGCAATGGTATCGCCGCTCCAGCAATCGGCCGCTCGCCGGGGAATACCTTTTGCCGATGGTCGCGGCATGCTGGTCGGTCAGGGCGAGGCCGCTTTTGCGCTCTGGTTTGATCAGCCGGCACCGGTCGGAATCATGGAAAAGAATGTTGCGAAATAAGCCAATATTATAGCGACCTTATCTTGACAGTTTTTTTCCGCTTCTATAAGATTGATTGAATTAATTTCCGAGAGAGGGTCATATATGTCAGAAGCACGTTTGGGGGAACTCCTTGTTCGCAATAATCTGATCTCCGATACCGACCTTGCCAAGGCTCTTGAAGATCAAAAAATGAATGGCGGCCGTCTCGGTGCCAGCCTGGTCAAACTCGGTTTCGTTAACGAGGATGAACTCTCCGCATTTCTTTCCAAGCAGTATGGTGTCCCTTCGATCAATCTCAATGAGTTCGACGTCGATCAGGCGGTGATCAGCCTGATCCCGGCCGAGGTCGCCCAGAAGTATATGATCGTTCCGATCAACCGGGCCGGATCGACCCTGATCGTCGCCATGAGCGATCCTTCGAATATCTTTGCCATCGATGATATCAAGTTCATGACCGGTTACAATGTTGAAGTTGTTGTCGCTCCGGAACAATCGATCAAGGAAGCGATAGATCAGTATTATGATCAGAGCGCATCCTTTGAAGATGTTCTCGGTGATATGGACGACATTGACTTGGAGCTGGTCGAAGATGGAGAGGAAGTCGATGTCAATGAACTGGCCCAGGCGAGTGAAGATGCGCCGGTTGTCAAGCTGGTTAACCTGATTCTGACCGATGCGATCAAGCGCGGTGCCTCCGATATACATGTTGAGCCTTATGAACATTCCTTCCGGGTCCGCTACCGGGTTGACGGTGTCCTCTACGAAGTCATGAAGCCGCCGATGAAGCTCAAGAATGCGCTGACCTCCCGGATGAAAATCATGGCCGAACTGGATATCGCCGAACGGCGTCTGCCGCAGGATGGCCGGATCAAGATCAAGCTTGGCGGTGGTCAGGATATGGACTACCGTGTCAGCTGCCTGCCGACCCTGTTCGGTGAGAAAATAGTCCTGCGATTGCTTGACAAGTCGAACCTGCAGCTTGATATGACCAAACTCGGTTATGAGGTCAAGGCGCTGGAATGGTTCAAAAGAGAGATTCATAAGCCGTTCGGCATGGTTCTGGTTACCGGTCCGACCGGTTCCGGTAAAACGGTTTCTCTTTACTCCGCCTTGTCTGAACTGAACAAGGTCACTGAAAATATTTCGACCGCGGAAGATCCGGTCGAGTTTAACTTCGCCGGCATCAACCAGGTCCAGATGCATGAAGATATCGGGCTGAACTTCGCTTCAGCCCTGCGTTCTTTTTTGCGTCAGGATCCCGATATCATTATGATCGGTGAGATTCGTGACTTCGAAACTGCTGAAATTGGCGTCAAAGCAGCCTTGACCGGTCACATGGTGCTTTCAACCCTTCACACCAATGATGCTCCGGCGACTGTTAACCGCCTGTTGAATATGGGGATCGAGCCGTTCCTGGTCGCTTCCGCCGTTAACCTGATTACCGCGCAGCGTCTCGGCCGTCGTGTCTGTTCCGAATGCAAGGAACCGATCGAGATCCCGAAGGAAACGCTTATTGAGGCGGGTGTGCCGGAGTCCGAGGTTGACGGTTTCATTTGTTACACCGGTGCCGGCTGTTCCACCTGCAGCGATACCGGTTCGAAAGGGCGGGTCGGTATTTATCAGGTCATGCCAATGTTTGAAGAGCTTAAGGAGCTGATTCTGGCGGGAGCCAACACGGCTGAGATTAAACGTGAATCAATGCGCCTCGGTTGCAAGACAATGCGCCAGTCTGCTTTAACCAAGCTTCAGGAAGGTGCGATGACCCTGGAAGAGGTTCTGCGCGTCACGATTTCTGATGAAGGATAAATACCGATTGTTGTGGCTCGGTTCATACATTCAAGTTAGGGGTTTAGGGATATGTCGACAAGTATTCATCAGTTATTAAAAACCATGGTTGAACAGGGGGCGTCTGACCTCCATATTACGACCGGCTCACCGCCGCAGCTACGGATTGATGGCCATATGGTTCAGATGAAGCTGGCGCCCTTGAATCCGCCCGATACCAAACAGCTCTGTTATTCGATTCTGACCGATGCCCAGAAACGTCGCTTCGAAGAGGAGAATGAACTCGATTTCTCCTTCGGTGTCAAAGGTTTGGCCCGCTTTCGCGGCAACATTTTCATGCAACGTGGCGCTCTCGCCGGAGTCTTTCGCCTGATTCCTTTCAAGGTTCTGACCTTCGATGAGCTTGGACTGCCGCCGGTTGTTCGCCAAATATCGTCCAAGCCGCGTGGTCTCGTCCTGGTGACCGGTCCGACCGGTTCCGGCAAGTCGACCACCCTGGCGTCGATCATTGATGAAATCAATACGGTTCGCAGCGAGCATATCATCACGGTTGAGGATCCGGTCGAATTCCTCCATCCGCACAAGAAATGCCTGGTTAATCAACGTGAGGTCTGAGCTGATACCCACTCTTTCAAAAAGGCGCTGAAATATATTCTGCGACAGGACCCGGATGTTGTTCTGCTCGGTGAGCTTCGCGACCTCGAAACGATCGAGGCGGCGTTGACCATTGCCGAAACCGGCCATCTCTGTTTCGCGACGCTGCATACCAACGGCGCGCTTCAGTCGATTAACCGTATTGTTGATGTTTTCCCGACCCACCAGCAGCAACAGGTTCGCACCCAGCTCTCCTTTGTTCTTGAGGGGATTATGTCGCAGACTCTCGTCCCCCTTGCATCAGGTAAAGGGCGGGCCCTCGCTTTGGAGGTCATGGTCCCGAACATGGCAATTCGCTCCTTGATCCGTGAAGACAAGGTTCATCAACTCTATTCACAGATGCAGATGGGGCAGGAAAAGTATGGCATGCAGACCATGAACCAGGCCCTGTTCATGCTTTTCCACAAAAAACAGATTACGCTGGAAATAGCAATGTCGCGTTCGTCTGATACGGAAGAGTTAAAACAGATGATTGCCAACCCGCAGGCGGTGATCAAGCGTCAGGTTTCGACTTCACCTGCAGGTGGCGGCAGACAGTAGCATTGAACTCCTGTTGACCTAGGAAACAGAGGTATGCCGAATGGCTAAATTTGCTTGGGAAGGTAAAACCAGAACCGGTAAGGTTCAAAAAGGTACGATGGAGGGCCCGGATGAAAATGCGGTAATGGCCCAGCTTCGCAACCAGGGGATCATGCCGTCGAGCGTCAAGGCTGCGACCGGGATGAGCATGGAGATCAATCTGGCCGCTTTCCAGCCGAAGATTACAACCAAGGACCTGGTTGTCTTCACCCGGCAGTTCGCCACCATGATCGATGCCGGCCTGCCGCTCGTCCAGTGCCTCGATATCCTTTCCCGGCAACAGGAGAACAAGACGTTCAAGAAAGTGTTGACCGAGGTCAAGGAATCGGTCGAATCGGGCTCGACTTTCGCCGATGCCCTCGGCAAACACCCTAAGGTCTTCGACGAGCTGTTTGTTAACCTGGTTGCGGCCGGCGAGGTTGGCGGTATCCTCGATACTATCCTGAATCGCCTCGCCGCCTATCTAGAGAAGTCGATGAAGCTGAAGAAGCAGGTCAAGAGTGCCATGACCTATCCGACCACTATCATCGGCATCGCTTTTATCGTCATCGCGGTTATCCTGATTTTTGTTATCCCGGCCTTTGAAAAAATGTTTGCCGATTTCGGCCAGGCGCTTCCCATGCCGACGCAGATTGTTATTAATATCAGTAATATCGTTCAGGATTATGTTCTCGTGATCATCGGTAGTATCGTTTTTATTATTTTTGCATTCAAATATACCTATCGAACCAAAAAAGGCCGCGAATTTATTGACGACTTTTCCCTGAAACTGCCGATATTCGGTGTTTTGATCCGGAATGTCGCCGTGGCCAAATTTACCCGGACTCTTGGCACGATGATTTCGAGTGGTGTGCCGATTCTCGATGGTCTCGAGATTGTTGCCAAAACAGCCGGTAACCGAACGGTTGAAAAGGCGATCTACAAGGTCAAGCAGAGTATCAGCGAGGGCAAGACCATCGCCGAGCCGCTGGAGAAATCAGGTGTTTTTCCGTCGATGGTCTGTCAGATGATTGCGGTCGGAGAATCTTCCGGTTCGATTGATACCATGCTCAACAAGATCGCCGACTTTTATGATGATGAAGTCGATGACGCCGTTGCCAATCTGACCGCAATGATGGAGCCGCTGCTGATGCTGTTCCTCGGAACAACCGTTGGCGGCCTGGTTATCGCCATGTATCTTCCGATCTTCAAACTGGCCGGTGCGGCGGGCGGTTAAAGCATATTCTGATGAGCACTGCTCGTGCCGACAAGGCAGGTATTCCGATTGAACGTCGTCACGTCAGCTGGTTGCTCTTTTCAAGGTTTCTCATAACAACTCTTTTTCTCGGGGGCACCATTGTTTATCAGTGGCGCTCCCTTTCTTTTTCCCAGCCGCAAATCCCCCTGTTGTATGCCCTGACCGCTCTGACTTATGTACAGACAGTGATTTCTGCTTTACTGCTGTCAAATGCCCGCCGTCTCAGGCAGTTTGTCCAGGTTCAGGTCGGCTGGGACCTCCTGCTCGCCTTATTGATTATCTACCTGACCGGTGGTCTAGAGAGCCAGTTTTCATTTCTTTATATTCTGATCATTTTCAGCGCCTCGATTTTTCTTCCGCGACGTGATGTCATTATCGTCGCAGCGGCCTCTGCTATACTGTATGGCAGTCTGCTCGATCTGCAGTATTTTCAGTACCTGCCCCCCCTATGGGAGTATGCGCCGCCGCAGTTGATTGACGGGGGCGAGGTGCTCTATGCAGTGTTCATTAATGTTTCAGCTTTTTTTCTGGTTGCGATTCTCAGCGCCCAGTTATCCGAACGGGGACGACGCAGCGAGATTGCCCTCGAGAAGAAGGCGATTGATTTCGATGAACTGGAAAATCTGAATCGGACGATTCTGGCCAATATCAACAGCGGCCTGATGCTGATCAACCGCAGTGGCCGGATCCGCTCCTATAATGCCGCCGCAATCAGGATCACCGGCTATGCTCTGGAAGATATCTACGACCGGGATGTCCGCGAGATCTTCACCGGCTTCGATGTCTATGCCGATGGCGAGTTTAATGTTATCAGCCGTGGTCAGGGCAGCTTTGTCGGTAAGGAAGGGCAGGACCGGACACTCGGTTTTACCTCGACGCTGGTTTCTGATGCCGACGGCGTCACTATCGGCCTGCTGGTTGTCTTTCAGGATTTGACCGAGTTCCTGGAAATGGAAGACCAACTGCAAAGAGCGGATCGTCTGGCTGCGGTCGGACGGCTCGCTTCCGGCATGGCCCATGAAATCCGCAACCCGCTCGCATCAATCAGCGGTTCGGTTCAATTGCTCATGGAGGATGAAGATCTGCCGGAGGAGGATCGCCGACTGATGGGGATTGTCATTCGTGAAGCCGACCGATTAAACAAGCTATTGACCGATTTTCTCTCTTTCGCCAAGCCGGCCCGGCCGGAACCGACTGAGTTTGATATCTATGAGCTTTTGCAGGAACTGGTCGAAATGATCCGGGGTGATCGACGCTTTGTCGGTATTTCGATAGATATCGATTGCCGCCCGGACCGAACAGTTTATGCTGATCGTTCCCTGATTCGCCAGGTCCTGTGGGATCTGGCGATCAATGCTGCCGAAGCGATGCAGGGGCAAGGCGCAATAACGATTGGTTTGTTGCCGGATCTGTCGGTTATTTATGTACAGGATTCCGGCCCGGGGATTCCGGCCGAAATCAGGGGGAAGGTTTTCGAGCCTTTTTTTACGACCAAAAATTCCGGGACCGGCCTCGGGCTGGCAACGGTTTACTCGATTGTTGAAGCGCATGGCGGCCAGATCGATGTCGAAACGAATAATGGCGACGGTACCCGGTTTGTTATTTCATTGCCTGCAAAAAGGTCCTCTTATGCTATTTTCACATCAGGACAATTAGAGGAAGAGTAGAAGGAGAAATTCTGGTGGCAAACAGTTATCGAATCCTTGTCGTTGATGATGAAGCGAGCATGCGTGATTTTCTCAGCATCATGTTGCATCGCGAAGGTTACCATGTTGATGCTGCAATCGACGGTGCCCAGGCGGTCAAACATCTCAGAGATCACAATTACGACCTGGTCATCAGCGACATCCAGATGCCGCAGCTCAATGGTCTCCAGTTGCTCAAGCATGTCAAGGAGCGCAATCCGGAAACCGTCGTTATCATGATCACCGCTTTTTCGAGTACCGAGGAAGCGGTTGAAGCGATGAAGCAGGGGGCGTATGACTATATTACCAAGCCGTTTAAGAACGAGGAGATCAGGCTGGTCATTAATAATGCTCTGGAGCGCAAGCTGTTGCGCCAGGAAAACGTTGAGCTGAAAAAAGCACTGGAGCAGCGCTATTCCTTCTCCGGGCTGATCGGCAAGAGCAAGCCGATGCAGTAGGTCTTCAACCTGATCGAGAAGGTTGCAGCGAGTAAGGTCAATGTCTTGATTACCGGGGAGAGTGGCACCGGCAAGGAACTGGTCGCCAGGGCGGTTCACTACCAGTCAGAACGCAAGGGGCAGCCTTTCATGCCGATCAATTGCGGCGCCATCCCGGAGAATCTCCTCGAAAGCGAGCTGTTCGGACATGAAAAGGGTTCTTTTACCGGGGCCAATGTACAAAAAAAAGGTCTTTTCGAAATTGCTCATGGCGGGACGATCTTTCTCGATGAAATCGCCGAGCTGCCACAGATGATGCAAGTCAAGCTGCTGCGGGTTCTGCAGGAACAGGAGATCCGCCGAGTCGGCGGCACTGAGAATATCAAGATAGACGTCCGCCTGATTGCGGCGACCAACAAGGACCTCGACCAGGAGGTCAGCGCCAATCGGTTTCGCGAAGACCTCTTTTACCGGCTTAATGTTATTCCGCTGCACCTTCCGGCCTTGCGCGATCGGCGCGAGGATATTCCGATGCTGATCGAACATTTTGCCCAGCAGATCAGCGGCAAGGATGAACTCAAAATCGAGGAGACCGCGCTGCGACTGATGCTTGATTACAGCTGGCCCGGAAATGTCCGTGAACTGGAGAATGCGATTGAACGATGCCTGGTTCTCGGCATCGATGATGAATTGACCGAGGAATGTTTGCCTGCACAGATTCGGAATGGTTCAGCTCGACCCTGTGTCAGCCTTGATCAACTGCCGGAGTCAGGTTTGGATCTCGATGCTTATCTCGGCGGGATTGAAAAGGAGATTCTGCTCAAGGCGCTCGAGCGTGCCGGCGGGGTTCGCAAAAAAGCGGCCGAACTGCTCGGCATCACCTTCCGATCAATCCGCTACCGTCTTGCCAAGTATGGTCTGGATGATGAGGATGAAGACTCGTTGATAAAGAATATCTGAGCAGATTCGGAATGCCATCCGGGCTTTCCTGCCGACTCTCTTAACGGTAGCAATGGGAAGTTGACATCTTTTTCAGGGTTACACTTTGTGTCATAGCTCTTGTCAAAATTTGTCACACCTGGCACAGAATGGTTGATTCAGTGACGAGTGACGAGTGACGAGTGACGGGTAACTACCTGTAATTGTGTCTTTTTTTATTTGATTAGTTTTGTGTGATAAGTTGGCACGCTGGTTGCTATTATGAGAGCTCAGTGATTTAACATGTGAAAACGTTTGTTGCGTTTTGCAGAATGTCGGATTGTCCGACCCATTTGTTAACCTCGAAAGGAGAAAAGGTATGTTGAAGAAATTCAGAAAGAACGAAAAGGGTTTTACCCTGATCGAGCTGCTGATCGTTGTTGCGATCATCGGTATCCTCGCTGCGATCGCGATTCCGCAGTTTGCTTCCTATCGTCAGAAGGCCTATAACTCGGCCGCTCAGTCTGACCTCAAGAACATGAAGACTGCCATGGAAGCGTATTTCGCCGATTATCAGGAATACCCGACGTTCCAGTAAAATCAATTAAAGTTTAGACCATAGGAGGTCATGATGAAAAAGATTATTCTGTTTGCAATTATTGCCCTGTTCCTGGCTGCTCCGGCCATGGCCGCGACCAAGGACTTTACCGGTGGTGGTGATGCGATTGTTACCGGTACCAATGACAAGGAAGCTTCGACCCAGATCGCCGTTCTTTCGAACAATGTTGCCGGTCGTTTCGCCGTTTCCGCCGATCAGTTTGCCGCCATTACCAAACATCTGAATGGTTCCAAGAACTATGCGACTTCGTCCGAGTCGACCAAGATCTACTGGGAGAACGTTGACGAAGCAAATGAAGGTTCGATGACCTTCGAGATTACCCTCAGCGCATCCGATACGGCTGACTTCTCCGCTTGGGATGCCCTGTAAAATCTTTAGTTTACAGTTGATTTATGATAAAACGGACGGGTCTTTACCCGTCCGTTTTTGTTTCCGGGAGTGATTGGATGTCTGCATTTCTCAACCAGGTTCAGCTAACCTTCAAGTGGGCGATCAAGGATCGTGTTTTTTATGCTGTTATCGGGGTTTCTGTCGGTATGTTGCTTTTGATCCCAGCCCTCAGTTCCTTTTCAATGCGCCAGGTTCAGGAACTTTCGATTACCTTGAGCTTGTCATTGATCTCATTGATGTTGGTCGTCATGGCGGTTTTGCTTGGCACCTCGGCACTATGGCGGGAGATTGAGAAACGCTATATCATCTCGGTCCTCTCTTTGCCGATTTCCCGCAGTGCTTATCTGCTCGGCAAGTTTACCGGGGTTGTTCTGATTCTGGTCGCTTGTGCCATGATTCTTGGTCTGATTGCCTCGCTGTTGGTGTTGATTGCGTCCTCGACCTATCCGGCGCAAAATCCGATTCTCTGGTTTAACTTTGTGGCGGCGATTTTTTTTGAATTATTGAAAAGCATCATCGTCGCCGCGGTCGCTCTCGCCTTTACCAGTGTGGCCACAACCTTTTATCTGCCGTTTTTCGGTGCATTCGGGATCTATATCGCCGGCAATGCTTCGCAGGAAGTCTACGACTACATCTCGAGTGAGTATGGCGATTCCTTCCCGACCCTGGCGAAAGCGATTACCGAGTTTTTTTACTATGTGATCCCTAACTTCAGTGCTTTTGACCTGAAGGTTTATGCCATCTATTCTCTACCCTTGCCGGCCAAAGGTCTGCTGCTGACGATTACTTATTTCCTGCTGTACAGCTCAGTCCTGGTCGGGATAGCTCTTTTCTGTTTTAACCGGAGGCAGCGGATTTGATTCGCTATCTGCTTTTTATAGCTCTGTTCGGTACCCTTGTTCTGGTGACGATCCCCTTTTCCGGTTATATGAATGACCGGCCGGTCGCGCTGAAGCTCGGTTATACTCCGCGTGCCGAAGTCCTTAAAATTGTCTCGGGCGAACACCGTTACCTGGTGGCGAGTACCAACGTAATTCGTGTTCTGTTCTACTTCGGATCGCTCAATGAGGAATATGCGAATCGGAATCTGACTCCGCCTGAATATGCCCGAATGTATGAAACCCTGATTCAATCGGTCAAGTTGGATCCCTATAATCAGGATCTTTATTATTTCGCCCAGGCGACATTCACCTGGGATGTCGGCCGTATTAAAGAAGTGAACAAACTGCTTGAATACGGAATGAAATACCGTGTTGACGACTTTAACCTGCCGTTTTGGGCAGGATTCAATACTGCATATTTCCTGAAGGATTATGACAAGGCAGCCGCTTATATGCAAAAGGCGGCAGAAATTTCAAACTCACCATTTTTTACCAAGCTGGCGGCCCGCTTTTTCCATGAGGCGGGCCGGAATGACCTCGGTATTGCCTTTCTCGATACCATGATCCGGACAGCCAAGGATCGTAAAATAAAAGATTCTTTATTGCTGCGCAAAAGAGCATTAGCCCAATTGCGGAATCTGCAGCAGTTAGTTGACCGGTTTCATGGTGAGACCGGCCTATGGCCTGAGACGATTGATACTCTGAAGGATAAAGGCTACCTCGATTTCATTCCAGCCGACCCGTATGGAGGGGTGTATATTATTGAACCGACAGGAACCGTTAAGACAACAAGCAACCTGACTTTTTCTCGCGACAATGAGAAAGAAAACTAGAGGTGTTGATGCAATGACAACTTCTGCGATCCGGATTGAAAACCTTGGAAAGTTGTACCGTGGCAAAAAACGACAGTTGGTTCATGCTTTAACAGACCTGAACCTGCAGGTTGGTCAGGGCGAAGTATTTGGGTTTCTCGGTCCGAACGGCGCCGGAAAGAGTACAACTATCAAGCTACTTCTGGGGCTAATCCAACCAACCAGCGGCGGAGCCTTCCTGTTCAATCAGCCGGTTTCAGATGCTTCTTCACGCTTAAGAGTAGGTTATCTTCCGGAAAACCCGGCTTTCTATGATTTTTTGAGTGCCCGCGAGTATCTGTATTTCGTTGCCGGTTCTTTCGGTATGAAAAAAGAACACATAAAGGAACAATCTGATCGAGTTCTCGAACTACTGCAACTGACAGACGCAGCCAATCGTCCGGTCAGTACCTATAGTAAGGGCATGGTGCAGCGGCTCGGCCTTGCCCAGACCCTGGTCCATGACCCGGATCTTTACATTTTCGATGAGCCGATGAGCGGCCTTGATCCGATGGGGCGGGCTCTGGTCAAGAAGATAATTCGAGATCTGAAAGGACAGGGTAAAACAGTCTTCTTCAGTAGTCATATAACGGCTGATGTTGAAAGTGTCTGCGATCGTATTGGTATAATCGTTAAAGGAGAACTTCGCAGTGAGGAGTCAGTCGGAACTCTTTTGCACGAGAGTATTCAGGGATATTCAGTCTGGGTGCGTGGACCGATTGAAGTGGACGGGTATCAGGGGCAGCTGGTTGCTGACGATGTATCGGCATTCAGGGTTCCCAAGGAACAGCTTGATCTTTTTATTGCGGCCATTGTCGCCCGGCAGGATTGCTCGATTCAACTTGTTGAACCAGAACGCAAGGACCTGGAAGCGTTTTTCCTTGATGTTGTGGCGAGGAACTGATGTCATATTTGCGGCCCGGGTTTGACCCGATAGTGATTGCGGTCATCGTTCTTGGTGTTTTTTCACCAATCGTTTACGCCGGCTTCAACTCGGTTGATGATATGGTTCTGGTCACATTCCTGACGAACCTGGATAGCTGGTCACTGGCCGACATTTTTTTTCCAGAGCATGGTTATTATTACCGTCCACTGTTATCCATTACGTTTTATTTTGATCGGATCTTGTGGGACCTGAGCCCACAAATCATGCACTTTGAAAATGTATTGTTACATCTTGTAAACGCTCTTCTGGTCTATGCAATTGTTTTTCAGGTTCTTCCGAAAAATTCAAATTCCAGGCGTATCTGGGCAATTGGTGCATCTTTGTTATTTGGATGCCACCCGATTGTAACAGAATCGGTTAACTTGATTTCAGGACGGACAGATTTGCTGGCCGGTGTTTTTATTCTGTTGTCCATATTATTTCTCCTGCGATCAGCACGCACTGAAAATAAATTATTACTTCTTCTCTCGGGGGTCTTTTTTTTTGTTGCTTGTCTCGCCAAGGAAGTTTCCGTTTTTTACTATCCTGCCGCTCTTGCTTTGTCGATTGCATCGTTCACTCATGGCACCGGTTTCTGGCGAAAGATCGCGTTGCGACAACAGTATCTGTATGTATTCAGCTTCACTTGTGCCGGCTATTTTCTTCTCAGATATCATGCACTGAAAAGTTCTGACAGTGGTGTTTCCAGGCTGGCTGAGAGTATTGGTGGCCAGTCTGAAAGCGTGTTCGATACTTTGCGTATCAGCCTCAAGGTGATGGGGTTTTACACCAAAAAGCTGTTCATCCCTTGGCCTCTAAACTTTGGCATTATCAATGTTTCTGATTACTATCTCGTGGTCGGAGTCGGTCTTGTCCTGTTATGTATCGTCTGGTTGTTGCGAAACGATCTTGTTTCGGCTTTTTTTCTGACAGCGACCTGTATTACTTCAGCCGCGCTTCTGGTCGTACTTGGAAAGGCTGCCTGGACACCAATTGCTGAACGTTATCTTTATATTGCCACTGCGCCTTTTGTTCTGGGTTCAGTTGCATGGTTGCATCAATCTAGGAATAAATGGTTTAAAGAAAAAGTTTTAGCCTGGGGAGGGGTTGTTCTTCTCACTGTTTTTGTTGTGACAACAGGAAATCGAAACTACATTTGGCAGGACAATCTACTGTTGTTTGAAGATACGGTCAGGAAATCTCCGGCGTTCATCCCCGCAAAAAACCAGTTGGCCGATGCATTGATTAAAAAAGGGCGCATTGAAGAAGCACAAATTTTAATAGCCGAGGTTTATCAGAAATCTGAAAACAAAGATTATTCATCCGGTTATATTAACCAGGCAAGATCATTGGCTCATGACGGGAAGCTGGAGAGCGCCAGAGCTATTTTGGTCGAAAGACGCGACAGTGGAGAAACGGTTGATCCAAATCTGTACCAGGAGTTGGTCATGATTAACTTCAAACGGTTGGAAGCGACGAAAGAAGCGACAGCAAGGCGAGCGATTTACCAGGAAAACCTTCAGTTACTCAGTTCATATCATGCCATGCGTCCAGGCCCCTTTAATCTTTATCGAATCGGTAAAGCACATCTGTCACTTGGAAACCGAGAAAAAGCAAAGGAATATTTCGAAAAGGCTTATCAGCAGGCACCTGAAACAGCTCATTATCGTGAACCGGCCCGCAGATTAGCAGAACGGTTGGGTCATAAATGAAACAAAATGCCTACTACAGAATTTTACGTCCACACCAGTGGTTGAAAAACCTTCTCTTACTGTTCCCACCTTTTCTAGGCGGAACCCTTACCGGAGTAACAGCGCTACCCATACTTCTGGCTCTTGGCAGTTTCTCGGCTGCGGCCAGTATGGTCTATGTGCTTAATGACCTGACCGATATTGAGTCCGATCGGAACCATCCACGTAAAAAGTTTCGACCACTTGCCTCCGGTGAGCTTTCCGGTAAAGCTGCCGTCATACTCGCCTTGCTGTTGGGACTGGTTGCATTTGCTTGCGCCACTCAACTGTCAATAAAATTTGTCATTATCATTATCAGCTACATAGTTGTTTCCCTGGCCTATTCATGGCGTTTAAAAAATATACCGTTGGTCGAACTTTTCTGTGTTGTCAGCGGTTTCCTGTTACGACTCATGGCTGGTGGTGAGGCTTTCGGAGTGACGGTCTCAGACTGGCTTTTCCTGAGCGTTTTCCTTCTGGCCCTGTTCCTGGTGTCAGGTAAGCGTTTAAGTGAACTGCGTCACGAGGGAGGAGAGTCGTCTTACCGGATCAGGCCAGTTCTCGCTGACTATCCTCAAGGTTTTCTTGAAGGAGCGATGCTGGTTTCCGGAGCAGCGGTTCTGGTGACCTACACCCTGTATGTGATTGGTCATCAGAGAAGTATCTGGGTCATTCCAATATGCTGTTTCGGACTACTTGCTTTTTTCCGGAGGGTTCTGTCCGGTCGGGGGGGCGACCCGACCCACGCTTTACTGCGTGACCCGATGCTCTTTCTCTCCGGCTTATCCTGGGTTGTTTTTGTTGCCTGGGAGATTTATGGTCAACTATGGAAATAGTTTTTTTTCGACATTCCCTGTTGAGTCGTGGCGGCGACAAGATGGTTCTGTCTCACGCCGGGTATCTTGCTGATCAGGGGCACTCGGTTACGATACTGACGACTGTTGTTGAAACCGTCTTTCCGATTGATGATCGTATCGTAGTGCGATTGACCGGTCGAGCCGGGAAATTAGGCACTCTCTGGTCCGGTTTCGCTACGCGCTTCAGGGCCGACGTCATCGTTGCCGATATCATTCCGTTGGCGTTCCTGCTCTTTTTCAGGAATCGTGAAAGGGTCATTTATTTTTCCCAGGATTATGATGAATCCTATTATTTCACCATGGTCCAGCGGCTATTCATCCGTTCACTATACACCCTGGGCTTGACTTATTTCCGGATTCCGGTCATAGCCGTTTCACATTACCTCGCCGATCTTCTCCGGAATCGATTCCATGCCAAGGTTATCGTGGTTACCAACGGAGTTGATACGAAGGTGTTTTATCCCGAGCACGACCCGGACCTGGCCTTGTTGAAGAATGATAAAAAGGCAATAGTATCACTGTCGAGGAGTGATGCCCGTAAAGGTTTTGATGTCGCACAGAAAGTTCTGCAGAAAGTCGGCTCGGAATGTATTGATGATTTTGTCGTCTGGACCGTCGGAGAATCTTGCGAGTCGGCTTTCCCGGGTTTGCATCATCGCCATTTCGGTTATGTAAAAGAGGATGAACTTCGTCGGATTTTCAGCAGCGCAGACCTTTTTCTGTACCCGTCCCGTCACGAGGGTTTCCCTTTGATGGCGTTGGAAGCATTGGCGTGTGGTTGCCCACTCGTGACGACCGACGCCGTCAATGTGGTGAAAAACGATGTCGAGGCCCTGGTTAGCCCGGTCGAAGATGTTGGGTCACTGGCGGAAGATGTTAAAAAAGTCCTGGCCGATGAACGTCTTTCGGACCGTCTCTCCCGGGCCGGGTTTGATTTTGTCGAAAAAAACACCCTCGCGCAGTCCAGGGCGAATTTCTGCCTGGCCCTGGATGGGATTTTTAAAGGCCGGCCATGCCGCTGACACTTCCGACAATGTCGTTGATCACGGTCTGTCGCAACGCAGAGTTAACGATCGGCGAAACCATCAAAAGCGTTTTGCTCCAGCGGCTGGAAGGAGTCGAATATATGATTGTCGATGGGGCCTCGACAGATGCGACCGGTGAGATTGTCGCAAAGTTTGTCGGGCAAGGGGTCGACGGTTTCATCAGTGAGCCGGACGGCGGTATTGCCGATGCCTTCAACAAGGGAGTCTCCAGGTCAACAGGAGATATTATCGGGCTGGTTAATGCCGATGACCAGCTTGTTGAGGATACGGTTGCTTTTGTGCGGAGGTACTTTCATGAGCATCCTGATGTTGATGTTGTGCATGGTGATGTTCTTCTTTATGAGGGTCAGCGCTTTCTGAAGCAACTGAAACCGGCCGGTTGCTGGTGGCATCCATGGCGCCTGGTGCTGTACAATCATCCGGCGACCTTTGTCAGGCGGCGGGTATATGAGGAACTTGGTGGCTTTGATGAAAGCTTTCGGATCGCTATGGATGTCGAGATTTTTCTGCGCTGGAACCGTGCCGGAAAACACATTCAATACCTTGAGAGACCATTGGCGATTATGCAGGTTGGGGGCGTTAGCGGTGTACAAGCAAAAGCCGGTTTTGATGAATATCGACGAGCCGCAATCCTGCATGGATATTCTCCGGTGCTCGCCAATATCCAGTATGCTTGCAAGATAATATTAAATACCCTGGTGCTGCTTGGCCGCAGATATCTGCCCGGGATCTAGGATGGAATAATGAGCAAGACTCTCACCGCGCAGAGGCTGGTTTCTGCTGAAGTTATCGAATGCCCGGCTTGCCGGAAAGGTGTTCAGGCCGTTTCTTATGTCTACCAGGACAACGGGCAGGATTACCCGGTTTACGATTGTCCGGATTGTTCATTTATGTTTATCCGCCCCTTACCGATTCAGGAGCTGAACGAACGGCAGATGGATTCTCTCGGCGATGCAGAGCTTTTTGGCAGTGATCTGATGAAATTTCTTCATCGGACGCTCTATATCAACAAGGAGATCCGTACGATCAAAAAACTGACCGGCGGTGATGTTTCGTTGCTGGATGTCGGTTGTGGTACAGGCTGGATTTCATCGCTCTGGAAAAAAGCCGGATTCCGGGTCGTCGGTCTTGAACCTTCGGCAGTAAGAGGTGCGTACGCCAACGAGACTTACGGTATTGAGGTGATAAACGACTATGTCGAAAACATCAGCCTGCCGGACCATTTTGACGTTGCCATCCTGCGCCATGTCATCGAACATTTTCAGGACCCGATTACGGTCATGGAAAAGGTGCGTTTTTCGTTGAACGCTGATGGCCTTGCCCTGGTGGTCGTGCCAAACATCGATTGCATCGGCCGCTATTTATTCGGCACTGATTGGGAATGGGTTCTGCCCTGGCATTGTAATTTTTTCAACGAAAAGTCCCTACAGTCAATGCTCGAGACAGCCGGTTTTGAAGTCTTGAGCATCTACCAGACGGCATCACCACTTTATTACAGCGACAGCCTGGCCAGAAAGATCAATTTGCAGTTCTTCTCACAGATGATTGACAGAATCCGCGTGCCGGTAATGCTGGCATCTTCTCCGATGGCGATGCTTGGCTTGATACTTGGGCTTGGTGATAACCTGACGGCTGTTGCCCGGGTCGTTAATCAGTCTGAATCTCCATGATTGGATTGAAACGATACTTTGAGCACACTTCGTGGATGCTGGCCGAGAAAATTTTGCGTCTTGGCATCGTATTTTTCGTCGGGATCTACGTTGCAAGATATCTCGGTCCGGAGAAATACGGGATTCTGAATTTCGCTGTGGCGTTTGTTGCCTTGTTTGCTTCCTTTGCCGACCTGGGATTGAACAATATCCTTGTTCGAGAACTCCTGCACAAAAAAACGTTAAGCGAAAAACTCATAGGGACCTCTTTTTTATTAAAAATAGCAGGTGCCGGGTTTGTACTATTACTGATAATTATTTTAACGATCTTTACGTCGTTTGGCCGGCAGACCGAGATTGTTATTTTGATTATATGTGTGGGGCTTGTTTTTCAGGCGTTCAATGTCGTTGAACTGTTTTTCCAGTCTAAGGTCCAAGCCAAATACCCTGTCTTTGCAAGGGTTTTTTCTGTTGTCCTGGCCAATATCGTTAAAATTCTCCTGATTCTGTTCAAGGCGCCCCTTGTTTATTTTGCTTTTGCCATAAGTCTCGAATATTTTCTTTTGTCTGTGAGCCTGGTCTATGTTTACTACCGCCAGAAATATTCTGTTTTCAACTGGCACTTCGATCGCTCGATTGGGTTTGACCTGATTCGGGAATCCTGGCCTCTGATCCTGTCCGGGGTTGCCGTTTCGGTTTATATTCGGATTGATCAGGTTATGATTAAAAGCATGTTGGGAGATGAGGCGACAGGGATATACTCGGTGGCGGTCAACTTGAGTGAAGCCTGGTATTTTATTCCGATGACGTTAACGGCAGCTCTTTATCCTGCACTGGTTAATGCAAAAAAAATGACGAAACGGTTTACTATAAGCGCCTCGAAAAACTTTTTCTTTTCATGGTCTGGATAGCGATAGCGATAGCGATACCCGTCTCTATTTTCTCGAAAGAAATAATCGGTATTGTTTTTGGAATGCAGTACCTTCAGGCGCATGGTGTTCTTGCAGTTCACTGCTGGTCGGCATTGTTTGTTTTTATCGGACTCGTCAGTAATCAATGGTTTATTCTTGAGAATCTGAGTCGGTATACGTTATATCGACATCTTCTGGCTGCCGGTACCAATATTGTACTGAACATGCTGTTTATTCCTGCGTATGGTATCGTGGGAGCTGCTGTTGCGACCCTTTTGACACAGGTAATTACAAGCTATCTGTTTGATATCATTAACAAGCCGACCCGCATTCTTTTTGTTATGAAAAGTAAATACTTGTTCCTTTTTTTACCGATAACCCTTAAGTTTGTTTTACAGGGGCTTTTTAAGCGTGACAGGTTGAGATATTGAAATATCTGGTGAGACTGCTTCCCTTGTCACTGATTGGTTTTGGTTTGATCGTTTTCCGAAACCGTTTGCACCGAGCCGGATTGACGTGATGGATTCTTAATGGCTGCAATTATTCGGAAATGTGTTTATCTGGTTTTTTTTTACTTGCCTGAACGCCTGGTGGATCAATGTATTTTTGAAATTGTCGGTTTTTTTGGAAGATTATGCTCACGTTCTTATCAGCCAAATGACCGAGGTGAGGCGTTGATTAATCTTGGTAGCGGTGGTGCCGTCGTGCCGGGATTTGTTAATATTGATTTTTTCGGGACTGCAGGTGTCGATTATTCTGCAGACCTGAGGTTTCCTTTGAAAATTCCATCGAATACTGCCTGTGGAATTTTTTCAGAACATACTCTTGAACATTTAACATATACAGAAACAGAAAACTTGTTGAGGGAGTGTTATCGTATTATTGTGCCAGGAGGCGGGATTCGAATTGTTGTTCCAGATCTTTCCATTTTCATGCAGAAATACATTGATAATGATCTGGAATGGTTCAGGCACTGGGAACAGTTGTATTTTAAAGATAGTGCGAATAGCGAACGGAGTAGCCGGACCCTTCTGTCTCCAGTAGGCGCAGTGAGTTTCGTCACCCAGGAGTATGGCCATGTGTCATGTTGGGATTTTCCTGCCATGAAGATTGTCCTGGAAAAGGCAGGTTTCTCAAGGGTGAAGAAAGTTGATTTCAGGGATGGTGAACACACCCACTTGATGATTGAACAGGATTGTAATGCGAGAAGATTCGTATCGTTATATGTTGAAGCTGAAAAATCAGCTTAATCAATTGTTGTGGCTTGAACTATGAACGCAAAATGGCTGGCAAAAGAATACATTCTGAGCGTTCACGCCTGGCTACTTGACAGGTTGTCTGATCCGATCCTGGCTGCTAACAAGATTTTTTGTGATCAGCACAAGGGTGAGCGATGTTTTATTCTGGGCAGTGGGCCGTCCATTAAAGAACAGGATTTGACCCGTTTGTCAGGCGAGTTGGTGATGACTCAGAATCATTTTCATGCCCATGATGACATCAAGACCATTAACCCGTCCTATCACGTTAATGTCCCAATGTACCAACCGGCTGAATACCATGATGACTGGCGACAATGGTTGACTGGAATGAATGAACGTTTACCGACCAGTACGACCCTTTTCTTTGGTAAAAACACCAAATGCATGGTTGATGAGCTTGGCTTATTTCAGGGACGTTCATATTATATAAAAACCGGTGGCAGTTTTGTTACTCGTCGTACGGCACCTGTCGACCTGACCCGTACTATCATGCCGGTTCCGACTGTTTTGACTCAATGTCTTGCCATTGCAATATATATGGGCTTTTCCGAAATTGTTCTGACCGGATTTGATCTCGATCAGATTTTTTTAAAGATGCAGGATCGATCAAAGGTCCGTTTTTACGGGTTGTCGCCGATTACAGACAATGAAGCCGAAGAGACAGCTGAAAAAGAGGCCGCCCAGTACGGTAAAGAATGGTTCTATTGGTGGATGATCTGGCAGCAGTGTTTTTTGTTGAAAGATGTGGCCGAAAAAAAGGGGATACGGGTTGTCAATGCAACCAGAGGAGGATTGCTGAATGTTTTTCCGCGTAAAATATTTGAGGATATGGTTTGAATAAAATGCAGGTTATTGCGATCATACCCGCCCGGGGGGGGTCAAAAGGCATCAAGAGGAAGAACCTGGTCACCTTCCGTGGCGAACCGCTTCTGGCGCACTCGATTCGTCACGCCAGGGAATCAAATTCTGTTGATCGGGTTGTTGTTTCGACAGATGATGAAGAGATTAAGACGGTCGCGTTATCCTGTGGCGCAGAAGTTCCTTTCACAAGACCAGGCGAACTGGCCGAGGATCATGTGCTTGATTTGCCTGTTTTTCAGCATGCTCTGAATTTTCTGGAGGAAACCGAAAACTATCGACCTGATCTTGTCGTTCATTTGCGTCCGACAGCTCCTCATCGCAAGGCTGGCTGGATCGATCAGGCGATCCAGATGCTGCGGGGAGATCCGGCAGCTGATTCTGTGCGTTCAGTATCGGAACCTGACAAGCATCCTTATCGAATGTTTACCTTGAGCGGAGAGGGATACCTTGATGCAATCATGAAACATCAGCATCCGGTTCCTTACCTGTTGCGTCGTCAGGATCTCCCGACGATTTATTATTATAATTGCGTTATTGATGTGACCCGCCCGGAAACGATATTCTCAAAGGATTCCATGACCGGTGATCTCATCCTGCCTTTTATAATGAATGCCGATGACGTGATCGACATTGACACGCCTCGCGATCTGAAAATTGCCGAAGCATTGTTCGGGAGTGAAAAATGAAGATTCTTGTTCTTGGGGCAGGGATGTATGTAACCGGACGAAATGGGGCCGGCGTTGGAACCATACTTTCATCTCTGGCGGAATCATCGAAATCAATTCAAATTGACGAAGTCCTAATAGCCGCCCGGAAGCCTGAAAACGACGATCTTGTTGAAAATGCTGCCAATAGAATTAATGGTTTGCTCGGGACCTCCCTTAAGGTCAGTTTTAAAACGATATCTGGCAATGATTCGGCCGAAGATTTCAGGTTTTTATGTGCCAGTGACGATTTTGATTGCGTAATCCTGTGCGTTCCGGACCATCTCCATTTCCGATATGCGGAACAGGCGGTTTTGAACGGGTTGCACACTCTTCTGGTGAAACCTTTCGTGCCGACTCGTGCCGAGGCCGACAGGCTGGTGACGTTGGCAAAAGAGAAAGCGGTTCATTGTGTTGTCGAATTTCACAAGCGTTTTGATGAGAGCAACCTGTACGCCAAAAAGGTTGTTACTGAAGGAAGCCTTGGCAAACTTCAGTATATTTCTGTTGCTTACAGTCAGAAAATATCTATTCCGACCGAGACCTTCGAAGCCTGGTCAAACCAAACAAATATTTTTCAATACCTTGGTGTCCATTATGTCGACCTTATTTATTTTTTGTCAGGTTACCTTCCCGTCCGGGCAATGGCAGTTGGCACAATGGGCGCGTTATCGGCAAGTGGTATTGAGACATTTGATTCGGTGCATGCCCAGATTGTCTGGCATCGTCCCGAGAATGACAAAGATTGGTTTGTCTCACAGCTCAACACCAACTGGATCGACCCTGTTTCTACTTCTGCGATGTCAGACCAGACGTTTACGATTGTCGGGACTTCAGGAAGGATCGATTGTGACCAGAAAAATCGCGGTATTGAGCTGGTGACGGAAAAGACGGGTGTTCAAGCTGTCAACCCCTACTTCTCGGAATATTTGCCTGGTCCGGATGGTGCCCTTGCTTTTGGCGGCTACGGGCACAAGAGCATCAATCTGTTCCTTGCTGATGTTGAGAGTTTGCAGGCGGGGGATTTGACCCCGGATGATCTGGTTGACTGTCGTCCTTCGTTTTTGCAATCCAGGGTTTCCACGGCCGTGATCGAAGCCGTTAATATGAGCCTTACATCAGACTTTGGATGGGTTGAAATTGATGCATTTTCTTGATAGCAAGAAACTGGGAACACTGATGCGAAAAGAGCTCGAGGCAAGAGGTGCCAGCTCTGAATCTGCTCAACATGTGGTTGCGTCAGTCATTCAGTCATCCTTGCGGGGAGTTGATTCTCACGGCATCAATCTGTTTCCACATTATTGCCACGCTGTCGAAGTCGGGCGGGTTAAAGGCTTTCCGGAATTTACCTGGGAACAAACTGCTGCCGCGACATCCCGGATGGATGCAGACCATGCCTTTGGACATTATTCCGGTGCTGCAGCAATGGATCGAGCCATCGCAATGGCTTCGGATTCAGGCGTAGGTACCGTCAGCGTTTCGAATTCGACACACTTCGGAGCAGCAGCCTATTTTGGTTTACGGGCAGCGGAGAACGACTACGTTGGTTTCTCGTTCACCAACGCCGATGCTTTGGTTAAAGCCCATGGAGCAAAAGAAGCTTTCTTCGGTACGAATCAGATCTGCTTTACGGCTCCGATGATGTCGGAAGATCCGTTTTGTCTCGATATGGCAACCTCAATGGTTTCCTGGAACAAGGTTATGAATTACCGCATGAGCGGTACTCAAATGCCTTCAGGCTGGGCATTTGATGCAGATGGTGTTGATGTCGTTGACCCTGACCTTGCTGTATCTCTGAGTCCAGCCGGAAGTTACAAGGGGTTTGGACTGGGTATGATGGTTGATATATTGTGCAGTCTGTTGGCAGGCGGAAAAATCAGCAAGGATCTCAGGCCTATGTATCAGCCGCCGCTTGATAACAGCAAAAGAGAAATAAGACATTTTTTTATGGCTGTAGATATTTGCAGGTTTACCGATTTGTCAATGTTCAAGCAACAGCTTCAGGAGATGGTCGCCAGAATCAGATTGTTAACTCCGAACGATACGGAGCAGCCTGTTATGGTTGCTGGAGATCCGGAGAAAAGTTCAAAAGAGCATCGGTTGATAAACGGTATACCAATTGGAGACCAGAGGTTTCTAGAATTTCTAGATATTTCCGAAAAGTTTGAGACGGTACTGATGTCATGAAGCAACTGGTTGATGTTGTCAATTTTAATGCTGATGCGTCATGCCTTGATTCTGCTGTCTGGCTTGATGCTTTGGACGGTGGTAGCGAATCCCGGTTTTTTCAATGGCTGGATCTCTATGCCCGGATGGGAAAGAAAGTTGTTCTCGGTTTCCCCGGCGCAACTATCGCTGACATTGCAACCTTCAACCCCGAAGCGATTGCTCTTATCAACCGAAACCCGGCGGTTTTTGAAATCATTATCAGACCATTCGCGCATGACATTGCACTGCTCCGATTAGGTCAGGGGTTTCAACTGAACTATGCAGCTGGAAAGTCAATTATTCTTAAAGAGTTTGAAAACGTAACAGATTATTACCTGCCTCCTGAATTTATGCTGACCAACGAACAGGTAGGTTTCCTCATTGATAACAGATCCGATGGTGTATTTATCAATCCAGGCCGTTTTGCTGATGAATTGCAATCACGTATTCCTGAGAACCCGTATCAGGTCAATGGGTTATTTGACAGATCCTTGAATTGTATCCCTTTTTACAGTTTGCTCACAGGACGTTATCTGCATGCAATTCATAAATTTGATTGTTCACTATGGAATGAGATGATTTTGGGGTGTCGAAGCCGGCTACTGTTCTCATGGCGAGATGGCGAAAGTGCTTTTCTTGTGCCTAATGGCTTGGCAAGAGAGCGCTTCTGGCTTCAGCATGAAGATGAAAAAGTCACCAGATGCCATCTTGCCGAGACCCGGATTGATTTTCTTGAAAATTATGAGCTGTCAGAAAATCAATTTAAATCATATCCTGTTCATTCATTTACTGCCTGGATGAAAGAATTCAGAATGCTTGGTTTTATTCATAGAGTCAGGGCGATTGAAGAAGGCCTCCATAGGCTCAGTTCTGAACTGAAAGGCTTTTGGCTTATGACTATCAATTCTGATATTCTTTCTTCTGTTGAAAAAAAGTCTCCAGAAGTGAGTATCAGAATGTCCGATAATGAACAGAGTCGGATCAATTATACGATCCAGAGAAGTGAGCGCGGTTATGAAGGGGAAGAGTACCTTGCGCTTCTGGAACGTAGTATTGAGAAAATACCACCATCCGATTATATGCTTAATTCTAAACGATTTCATATGCTCAAATTTCGCGCTAGAATGCAATACCTCTCTGGTTTCGAGATGTGAAAGGGTAGGGCAATTGACAGTAAACGTTGGCCTAGTTTCTTTTTCGGCTTGATATAGTGTTTTCACAAAGCCTGAAGATGTTACTGAATTGTCGGTTTTAGGGTAGTCTTGGTCCCTTGTAATGAGAATGAGCAAAAAATACTGACCTGCCGTTTATCTGATTTAGCAGCAGTATTTTTTTGGCCAAAAAGTCTGTGTGCATTGACGTTATGCGGCCACCTGGGAATTGCAAAATGAATCTATTTAAATTCGTCAGAAGATTTGCAAAGCTGTTACTGCAGATTGACACTCGACTTCTTCGATTGGAAAAAGCTATTGGCCGGATAGAGTTAAGGCAATCCATGTCACTGGAGTCGAGTAATTTGAACGATCATGAGTTTCAGGTTTTCTCAGAGTGGGGCGAGGATGGAATTATACAATATTTAGTCCGGAATATTGACATCGAAAATAACGTCTTTGTGGAGTTTGGGGTTGAGGATTATTCCGAGTCGAATACAAGGTTCTTGTTGGAAAACAACAACTGGTCAGGTCTGGTAATTGATTCGTCTCAGGCAAATGTCGACTGTATTAAAAACGAGTCAATGTATTGGAGGTGCAATCTTAAAGCCGCCTGTGAGTTTGTTGATATTGAAAATATTAACCGAATTATAGAGAGGAATGGTTTGACCGGGGATATCGGTTTGCTCTCAATTGATATTGATGGAAACGATTACTGGTTGTGGAACGCAATTAATTGCATATCTCCCCGGATTGTAATTTGTGAGTACAACAGCCTTTTCGGGCCAAGAGCCAAGGTGACGATCCCTTATAATGAAAAGTTCAATCGGACAGTTGCTCATTATTCCAATCTTTATATGGGTGCTTCGATTGCAGCTTTAACGAGTTTGGCGAGAGAAA
Source organism: Desulfuromonas sp. (assembly GCA_002869615.1). Lineage (NCBI taxonomy): Bacteria > Pseudomonadati > Thermodesulfobacteriota > Desulfuromonadia > Desulfuromonadales > Desulfuromonadaceae > Desulfuromonas > Desulfuromonas sp. The sequence continues at coordinate 28,579 of PKUH01000004.1, forward strand.
AAGGGTATTCACTGGTCTGTTCAAACAGTGCCGGGAGTAATGCTTTTTTCGTGCGTAATGATGTTGTTGGCGATTTGCCTATTTGTGAGCCTGAAAGTGCTTATGTTGAATCGAAATTCCGGGAAGCCCGGGATGAGGCAGGGAATTTGACATTTGTTTGCGGTGATGAAAGGCTGTCCCTGATCGGTGATCTTCCCATATTTGATCTTGATACCCAAAAGACTGTCAAAATTAAAGAGCTGAAAATTTAAACATTGGAGATAGTTCTCTTTTTGACGTTTTGAAAGAGAAGCTGTTCGTTTGGTACTGTTGGGGGTTAGAGATCTGGTTGCTTCTTGTGCCTTTAACGGTATAAAACGTTGCCTACAAACAGTGGGTTTTTATTGGGACCGACATATGCGGGTTGCCTTCGATTATCAAACTTTTGCTATTCAACCTTATGGGGGAATATCCAGGTATTTTGTAGAGTTGGTACGAAGATTGTCTCTAATGGATGATGTAGATGCCAGGATAGTCGCTCCGGTCCACATAAACAATTACCTCAATAATTTCAATCAAAATTATGTATCTGGCCGATATGTTTCCAGGTTTCCCATGATTGAGTTTTTACGTTCCCTGTATAATAGCGTTGCTTCGGTTCCTGCGATAAATAAATTTTCACCTGACATCGTTCATGAAACCTATTATTCGAGAAAAGGAATTCGATCGATTGTTGGGAATAAAACCGTAATAACTGTACACGACATGATTCACGAGCGTTTCCCGACTTATGTTGGCGCGAGAGATAAGACTGCATACGTTAAACGAAAGGCAATAGACCGTTCTGATCACATAATATGTGTATCCCACAATACGCGTAATGATTTATTGGAAATTACAGGTATCGATCCATCAAAAGTATCTGTTGTCTATCATGGTTTTGATCTCAACGTTAAATCGACAAATTATTATCATAACTTGGTGAACGAGCCCTATATTCTTTATGTGGGCTTGCGTGATGGCTATAAAAATTTCCAGTCTTTACTTAAAGCTTTTAGTCGCAACTCATCTTTGAATAAGGTTTTTAAACTGGTTTGTTTCGGTGGCGGATCCTTTACGCATGCGGAACGACAACGCAATAAGGAATCAGGTTTAAAAGAGGGGCAGGTGATATGGGTCGAGGGAGATGATAAGGTGTTGGCTCAACTATATAGTCATGCATCCGCTTTAGTGTTTCCTTCTCTTTATGAGGGATTCGGTATTCCTCCCCTTGAAGCTATGTCATATAAGTGTCCTGTTGTTTGCAGTAATGGTGGGTCGATCCCTGAAGTGGTTGGTGATGCAGGCGAATTCTTCAACCCTACTGATGTGGATGCTCTTGCTGAAGCAATGATTAGAGTTCTTTTGGTTCCAGAACGTGCTGATTTTTTACGTGCAATGGGAACAGAACGCATAAAAAGTTTTTCCTGGGATACTTGTGCAAACAGAACTCGTGATATTTACGAATCGATACTTGAGTGACAAGTAGTAAACGGTTTTGTCGCATTTTGTTTATAATCCTTTTATTGGAAATGAAAGCTGTTTTCCGATGGCCAGCATCCATTTGCTAAAGAAAATTGATAAATATTTAGGTCGATTTATCTGTAGTGTTCTGCCCTCTCCAAGGAATGTGCAGTTCGGATCTGTTGGAAAGGTTCTTATCGTCAGGCCGGGTGGGATAGGTGACGCGGTACACTTGATCCCTGCAATCAAAGCATTAAAGGAGAAATATCCGGATGCCGTTGTCGATATCCTGGCAGAAAAAAGAAATTGTCAGGTTTTTGATTTATGCCCGGAAATCAACGCAGTTCATGTTTACGATCAACCTTCAGGCCTTATGAACATATTCAGGCAATCATGGGATTTAGTCATTGATACTGAACAATGGCATCTTCTGTCGGCTGTGGTAGCAAGGCTGGCCAGATCGTCCTGGAAGATTGGTTTCGACACTAACGAGCGTCGCAGGATGTTTACTCACCCGGTACATTACCGGCATGATTGTTATGAAGTCGACAGTTTCCTGGTGTTGCTCAAGCCGTTGGGTGTCGACTCTGGCTTCAATTACCAAGAGTCTTTTCTGACGTTGCCGGCAAGTTCTCGACAGGCGGCCAAGGCGCAGCTTTCTCAGCTTCATGACAAAACAATCATAGCTATTTTTCCAGGGGCCAGTATTGCGGAGCGACGATGGGGCGCTTCTAAGTTCCATGCTCTGGCAAAATCTATTGCTGAAAAGGGTTATCTTGTTGTCGTTATTGGTGGCCCTGAGGATAAGGCCCCTGGCGATCGCATCGTCGGCAGTCTGCCGAATGCGTTGAATCTTGCGGGCTCCTGCACTTTGGTCGAATCGGCAGCCATTATCAGTTGTTCACGGTTGCTTGTCAGCGGCGACTCCGGGGTGCTGCATATAGGAGTCGGTCTGGGTAAGCCGACAGTATCTCTTTTCGGCCCGGGGAACGCTAAAAAATGGGCTCCTCGTGGTGATCGCCATCGAGTCTTGGAAAAACAGATCGCCTGTTCACCCTGCACAAAGTTTGGGTATACACCGAAGTGCCATATTGGTGTAAAGTGCATGCGAGAGATCACGGTTAATGAAGTTTTCACGGCCGCGATGGAATTGTTGCAGCAGGAAGAGGCCTCATGACAAAATACCAGATCATAACGCTCCTTCTGGGGTCAGTCTTTGTTTTCGGGGCAATCGTCGGCTCGTTTTTGAATGTCTGTATTTACCGGATCCCGGAAGGGCTTTCCATTGTTTCGCCGCGCTCCCGGTGCCCGAAATGTGAGAAGCCGATAGTCTGGTATCAGAACATTCCGATTGCTAGCTGGATCTTGCTGCGTGGGAAATGTGCGCAATGCGCAACCTTGATCTCTATCAGGTACCCGCTGGTTGAGACTCTGAACGGTCTTCTTTATGTTCTCGTATTCTATTATTTTTTCCTGTCCTGGGCGACACCGGTCTATTTTGTGTTTCTTTCGATGCTGGTCGTCATCACGTTTGTCGATCTCGATCATCAGATCATTCCGAACAGCATCAGTCTGCCGGGGATTGTCTGCGGTTTTATCGCATCTTTTGTTGTCCCCTGGATTCAATGGCATGAGTCTCTCCTCGGGGCGGTGGCCGGTGGCGGGTTGCTCTTTGTTATCGCCGCCGGATATCGGCTGGTGGCCAAAAAAGAAGGGATGGGTATGGGCGATGTCAAGCTGCTGGCGATGATCGGCGCATTCCTGGGCTGGCAGTCGATCCTGCCAGTTGTTTTTGTTGCTTCCCTGGCGGGTTCGATTGTCGGTATTCCCTTGATGCTTATGCAGAAGGCCGATCGCAAGCTGGCCCTGCCATTCGGGCCGTTTCTCTCCTTTGCCGCGATGATATATCTTTTCTGGTGGGATCTTCTCTTTAGCTGGTATCAGTCACTTTTTTACTAAATTATTTAAAAATAATTGGCGCAATATAATGTGTTTTTAATTCTTTTGGGCACATGATGTTGTGAAAACAGGCATGGAAGTACCTAGAATTGGCTTTTATGATCATTTAATAGACCCATAAATTGCTTGACACTAAGTTTAATTTACCTATAATTAGGCACAATTGTGATGAATAATGTTAGTATAGCCGAAGAGAATTCCATGACAAAAAACAGGGTAAAAGAGATTAGAGAGTCTTTGTTGATGAGCAAGGCCGAGCTGGCACGCAAGGCCCGGGTCTCTCCTTTGACGGTGGACCGGATTGAGCGTGGCGCTCCCTGTCGGATGTCGACGATGCGGAAAATTATCCTTGCTCTGGGGCTGAAGCTGTCTGATCGAGGCGCGGTGTTTCCTGAAGATGGAGAATAAGCGTCAGGGCATGCAGCTTTATTTGTTTGAGTCAATCAGAAACCTAACTTTATAGCGGAGATCGTGAGACCATTCCATGCTATTTGGTAGCCCAAAAAAAGATATTGTCGGTGTTGACATCGGGTCGCACTCCATCAAGCTTGTGCAGCTGCGTGAGTCGAAAGGGGTGTACCATCTGGTGTCCGTGGGGATAGCGCCTTTGCCGCCCGAGGCAATTGTTGATGGCGCCATTATGGACTCAAGTACGGTTGTCGAGGTAATCGGCAACCTTGTCCAGAGCCTCAAGCTGAAAACCAAGGCTGTAGCGACTTCCATTTCCGGCCATTCCGTTATTATCAGGAAGATTCAACTGCCGATTATGACGGAAGAGGAAATGGAGGCGTCCATACAGTGGGAAGACGAGCAGTATATTCCTTTTGAAATATCGGAAGTTAATATCGATTTCCAGATTCTCGGCCCGGATCCAAAGGATCCGTCACAGATGAACGTTATCCTGGTCGCCGCAAAAAAAGATTTTGTGAACGACTATGTTGCCGTTTTCAGCGAGTGTGGGTTGGCGCCAACCGTTATGGATATCGACTGTTTTGCCATGGAGAATGCATTCGAATCCAATCATGAGATCAACGAGGACGAGGTTGTTGCATTGGTCAATATGGGCAGCAGTGCCATGAATGTGAATGTCCTCAAGGAAGGCGTCTCGGTCTTTACTCGCGATATTACCGTTGGCGGCAATATGTTCAACGAAGAACTTCAGAAGAGACTCGGCCTGAGTGAGGAAGATGCAGAAAGCGTCAAACTCGGTGGGACTCTGGACGGAGTTGAGAAAAGTTCGATTGATGAGGTGCTGGCTGATGCAACAGAAAACCTTCTTCAGGAGGTTCAGCGCTCCCTCGACTTTTTCTCGGCGACATCATCGGATGATAAAATACAACGGGTTTTTATTACCGGAGGTGTTTCCAGGTTCCCCAATGTGCAAACACTTCTTCAGGAGCGACTCGGCATAAACGTCGAAATATTGAATCCTTTCAATCAGGTCGTTTTTGATGAAAAACAATTTGATACGGAGTATATCGATGCAATCGGCCCGTTAATGTCGGTTGCGGTTGGGCTTGCCATGAGGAGGTTAGGTGACAAATGATTCGAATTAATCTGTTACCGGTCCGCGCGGCCCAGAAAAAAGAACGCCTGCGTAGCCAGATCGTTATTCTGATACTGTCACTCATTTTAACAATGACTGCTTGTGGCGCTGTTTACTTTTCTTTATCGGTCAAGGTCTCAAATGTTGAGGATGAGATCAAAAACAAGCAGGATGAGATTGTTCGCTTGAAAAAAGCAATCGGCCAGGTCGGGCGCTTCAAGAAATTGCAGGAAGAGTTGCGTGGCAAGCTTGATGTTCTCGATGAACTTAAAGAGAAGCGCACGGGGCCGGTCCGCCTGCTTGATGAGTTGAGTAATGCTATTCCGGATAAAGTCTGGATCGGATCGTTCTCGGAAACAAATGGTAAGGTGTCGATATCCGGCACCGGGCTCAATGAAGAGAATGTTGCGCAGTTCCTGCAGAATATCGAAGCATCCCCTTATTATAAAGGGGTTGAGTTGAATGTTATTCAGAAGAAAACCGAGGCCGGGCGAAAAGTCGAATCATTTTCTATCACCTGCTCTGTCGAGTCGCCTGAAAAGGCCAAGAAGAAATAAAAGTATTGTAATGCGATGAATCCTAAAGTCGAATGGTTGTTAAAGCGCCCCAGGTATCAGCGTGGATTAATGCTGGCGGGTGTAATGGCTGTTGTTATCGGATTGTTTGTCTATCTGATGTATCTGCCATTGCAGGACGAATTGACGCGGCTGAACGAGGAAGATGAAACCCTGCAAAGGAAACTTGTAAATGATCGGCGGATAGCTTCCAACTTACCGAAATTCAAGGCAGAATATGAGAAAATGGTGACTCAGCTCGATCAGGCATTGACCGAGCTTCCGAATGACAAGGAAATCCCCAAGCTTTTAACATCCATTGCCGCAGCGGCAAAGGAAAACGGCCTGGAGGTGCAATCATTCAAGCCGGGCAGCGAGAGCAAAAAAGCCTTTTATGCCGAGGTCCCGGTATCATTGAATCTGACGGGTACATTCCATCAGGTTGCAATGTTCTTTTATGATGTTGGCAATCTTCCCCGTATTGTCAACCTGAGTAACGTCAAATTGGGTGGGAGTAATAAAGGTGCTGGCAAGGTGCGCCTGAGTGTGAACTGTCTTGCGACAACTTTCCGGTTCCTCAACCCATCGGAAATGTCCGACAAGAAAAAAAAGTAATTATAAATTAATGTCACATCTTGCCGACTTGAGGAGAATATGAAGAAGCGGCTTATTGCATACATACTGATTCTATTGTTGCTTTTATCGGTTTTTGGTTGTGGCTCTGATGACTCAGGAAAGAAGTCAACAACCAGAGTAAAAAAAACCGTTAATAAGACAAAAGAGGTAGCCAAGGTTCCGGTTGTGGAAGCCCCCAAAGCTGAAGAGAAATATATCTACAACCCGATAGGCAAGAGAGACCCTTTTGAGAATCCGTTACAGGTAATTGACGAAGTTGCACCTGGATCGGGTGAGCCTTTGACGCCATTGCAAAAGTTCGATCTGGGCCAACTGCGGCTGATCGGGGTAATTATCGGCAAGGGTGAACCACGCGGGATGGTCATCGCTCCAGATGGCAAGTCATTTATCCTGACAGTTGGCACCAAGGTTGGGAAGAACGATGGAACTGTCGTTGATATTACGACTGATGCAATTATCGTTAAAGAAAAATATTACGACTTTACCGGAGAGATAAAAACGAGTGTTCAACAGATTATGCTTCCTAAAGCGGGAGGAGTAAAATAGCATGATGAATCAGGTATTTAAGAGATCTGTCAGGCGTTTATGCATCTTGTTGTCAACGGTTCTGTTGACCCTGATGTTCGGGTTGCCTTCTGCCGTTTTTGCGGCAGCACCTGTCAACAAGATGGACAAGGTTGACATCAGTACCGCTTCGGGATCTCCCGTGGTGATGATAACAACCGAAAATCCGGTTGGCTATCGTTACACGGTATATGATTCAATCGATCCTGTACGTGTTGTTGTTGATTTCCCGGGGATGGATGTCGATGCAGTTGATGCTCCTGAAGTAAACGATGCCGGTGTTGTCAGTGATGTCAAAATCTCCTCCTTTGATCTGACTTCAGGGAAACTGGGCCGGCTGGAGGTTATTCTCTCCCGGTCAGCGGCTTATGATGTTTCCCTGACTGACAACGTCTTTACCATGACCTTCAGTGACTCTGTCGAGCCGAGTGCAGCAGCTGTCCAGGCAGAACCTGAACCGCTTGCGAAAACGGATGCTGAACCAGAGGTCCCGGAAGAGTCGGAAGACATCAAGATCGCATCACCTGAACCAGAGCCGGTTCCTGTCAACTCAGAGTCTGCCGTTTCTTCAGCCAGTTCGAGTCCGGCCTCGGTTGTTACGGGGGTTTCAGTTAATGATTCTTCCCTTTCTATTAATGCGGATGGTCGTATCGAGATCTTTAAGTACTTCAAGCTCGGTGCTCCGGCCCGGCTTGTAGTTGATGTGTATGGTGTAAAAGCTGGATTCAAGGAGCGCAAATTCAACCTGGGGAACGGTTTCAAACAGATGCGGGTCGGTGCTTATAAGGACAAAGCCCGTTTTGTTCTGGATGCCGTCGATACGCTTCCTGAATACACGGTAGTCACTCAGGATAATTCTGTTGCAGTTGCCTGGGGTGACGCTGTCGGTGAGGATGTCCCAGTTTCCTCGTCCTCGGTTGTGTCGGGGGTGCCGGTCAATATTGAAGCTGTAGATTTTGATATCGAGGGGAATGAATCGGTCGTCAGGGTGACCTTGAGTAATTCTGCCAATATCATTGAGCCGACAGTAAAAGACGATATTGTCGGTTTCGGCGTTCGCAACGCAACCATATCCAGAGCTTTGCGCCGGGCTGTCGATGCATCTTCGTTCCCGAGTTCGATCCGGCTTGTAACTCCGTACACTGTTCTGGTCGGAGACAGCCAGGATGTCCGGTTTGCCGTTGAACTGAAAGGGCCGAGTGAATACGAGCTGGACCAGAGTGGAAACGTTGTGACTCTAAGGGTCGTTAATGGTCCGTTTGCGGAACCGGAAGCACTAAAAGACAGCACTATTGCGGTTGCCGTGGAAGAATCCTCTGCCGGCCAGGAAGATATGGCCGGGAGTGATGCAGAATCATCTGAAACCGCAGAGTCCACAGAGATTTCGAATGCCGAAGTCAGTAATATCGTCGATGAATCGGTTATGGGTTCGGTTACTGAAGATGAAGTTTCTGCAGCAGATATGGCCGGATCAGATGTTCCGGTAAAATCGCGTACGGTTTCTACCACAGCTGAAAATATTTATGCCGGTCAGCGGATTTCACTGGTTTTTGACAAAGCCAATATTCGTAATATTCTGCAGCTGATTGCCGAGGTCAGTAACCTGAATATTCTTGCCGGAGACGGAGTTGATGGCACCATCACTCTGCGCTTAATTGATGTCCCATGGGATCAGGCTCTTGATCTTATTCTCGAAACAAATGACCTTGGGATGATTCGGGACGGCAATGTCGCCCGTATTCTTCCGAAAGAGTCAATCCGGGCGATGGATGAGGCGAAGTTCACCGCCGACCGGACCAAGGAAAAGCTTGAAAATCTTGTCACAGAAGTCATAACCGTCAGTTATACCGATCTTGGAAATATCTCGAAACCGAGTCGGGAATTGTTGACCGATCGTGGAAAGATCACCGAGGATAGTCGGAATAAACAGCTTATTGTCACCGATATTCCGAAGATCATTGAAGAGGTTCGAAACCTGGTATCAATACTGGATACTCCGGAGAAGCAGGTTCTGATTGAAGCAAGGATTGTTGAAGTCAGCACAACCGCCAACCTTGACCTTGGCATTAACTGGGGTTTTGCCTATAGCCAGGACGCTTCTTTTTCGGTACCACATCAGGGGACCAGTACCCAGGAGTCGGGGCTCGGTCTGGGCGGAAACTTCGTTGTCCAGGCTTTTGCTGCCGGTCTCGGACAAACAGCCGGTATCGGGGGTGAATTCAGCTGGGGACGGGTCGGTTTTGATACGACAATCCTTGATCTCCGTCTCGGTGCTCTTGAAACCGCAGGTGAAGGCCAGGTTATTTCAAACCCGCGCATCATGACTCTCAATGGTGAAAAAGCCAAGATTTCCCAGGGCACCATGATTCCGTATCAGACGGTTTCATCGAGTGAGATCAAAACCGAACTGGTCGAGGCTGCTTTGTCGCTCGAAGTGACTCCGGTTATCAATCCGGACGGTTCGGTTATTCTTGAAATCAAGGCAACCAACAGTACGCCTGGATCAACGGTTGCGACCGGCGCCGGCGCCGCACCATCCATTGACACCAAAGAGGCTGAAACAAAGATGCTGGTCATGGATAGCGAAACCATGGTTATTGGCGGAATCTACGTCGAAAAGGATGATTACAGCGAGAATGGCGTGCCGCTTCTTATGGATATCCCACTGATCGGTCATCTCTTCAAGTCAACGAAAACGAACAAAAACCGCACTGAACTGATGATTTTTATAACCCCGAGAATCATCGAATAATAAATGATTCTTAAGTCACATTTAAAAGGGCAGGTTTCCTGCCCTTTTGTTTTATCTGTTAAGTTGAATGTATGCACAATATTTATCTGATCGGTTTTATGGGGGCCGGAAAGTCGACAATCGGCAAACGTCTGTCGGAATATATGAACCGACCATTTATCGATCTTGACGAAACAATTGAGAGGGGTGTCGGCAGCAGCATCAGCGAAATATTTGCCGAGCAGGGCGAATCGTGCTTCAGGGATATGGAGACAGCTTACCTGAGGGATGTTTCTGAAAGTCACGACCAGGTCGTTGCAACCGGCGGCGGTATCATCGAACGCCCTGAAAACTCGGAGATCATTAGTAATACGGGGCAATCAGTATTTCTGAAACTCGGGTGGAAAGATCTGATTGCAAGGCTCGAGCAGAGTGAGCATCGGCCCCTTGCTTCAATGAAAGATGGTTGGGCTTCTACCAAAAGATTGTTTGATCGTCGGCAACCGCTATATGCTATGGCGGACCATGTTGTTGATGCACAGAATCTGACGATCGACGAAATTGTAGAAATAATAGTTAATCGAGTTGCGTGATGCTGGATAATTTCGATTCAATTAAAGTTGGTCTGGGCGATAAAAGCTACCCGATCTATATTGGGTCAGGTACGATTAATTCGCTGCCGGAATTTTTGACGGAAGTCAGGTTCCCTTCAAATATCACGATTATCTCGAATGAAACAGTGTACGCTTTGCACGGTGAGACGCTTCATTCGGTACTCGATAATGTCGGGCTGTCGGTCTCGGTGATAACGATTGAGGATGGTGAAGAGTTCAAAAACATGTCGACCCTGATGTCGATTTACGATGGGTTGGTACAAAACAATACGGATCGGAGTTCCGGTATAATTGCCCTGGGTGGCGGCGTTGTCGGCGATATTGCCGGTCTCGCTGCAGCGACATTCCTGCGGGGCATTGATTATTTGCAGATTCCAACAACATTGCTGGCTCAGGTAGACAGCTCGGTAGGTGGAAAAACGGCTGTCAATCACTCCCTGGGTAAAAATCTTATTGGTACCTTTAATCAACCAAAACTCGTCTGTATTGATATTGATTTCCTCGACACGCTTCCGGAGCGGGAATTTCTGGCGGGAGTTGCCGAGATTATCAAATACGGGATTATTCGTGACCTTAGTTTTTTTAACTGGATGAATGATAACCGTCAGGCTCTATTAGCAAAGGAGCCCAATGCAGTTGTTCATGCGGTAAAGACGTCTTGCCAAATTAAAGCTGATATTGTAGAAATTGATGAAAAAGAATCGTCGATCATGGCTATTCTTAATTATGGACATACTTTCGGTCACGCGGTTGAATCATTAACTGATTACCGGGAATTTCTCCACGGCGAGGCGGTGGCAATAGGAATGGTTGTCGCGGCCCGGTGTTCGCATCTGACCGGATATTGTACGATAGAGACAGTCAAGGACATCAGGGAGATCATCAAGGCCTATAAATTGCCGGTAACAATTCCTGGTTTCAGTGTGGAACAATACCTTGAAGCAATGATGCACGATAAGAAAATGAAAAACGGCCGTTTAAATATGGTTTTGAACAAGGACATAGGTAATTGCGTGGTCGAGGAAATTGCTGATCCCGCTTCCCTGTTTAATGACATAATCGGCAAGGTGGAACTGAACAGTGTCTGAAGATTTGCGCGCTAAAATAGAGGAATACAAAGCCGCCCTGGTGCAGGATCCGAAATCGTCGGTTTTTTCTGGTCTTTGTAATGCCTATCTGCAATTGGGGCAACTTGATGATGCTCTGGAAGTTGCTCTTAAGGGGAGCTGGGAGTCGCCGCAATCGACCGTCGGTCATCTTGCCGTCGGGCGTGTGTATTTTGAAAAAAAAGTACTGAAAAAAGCGGAAGAAGCATTTTTCAGGGCGCTTTCTATCGATCAGATGTGCATACCTGCATACAAGGGTTTGGCCAGAATTTATCGAAATAATGGCGATCATGCCAAAGCTTCCGATATTTTAACCAAGGCGATCATGCTTGATCCCGGTGACGCCTCTTTGCAACAGATGATCGAGTCCCTGTCGTCACCTGAAGTCAGTACTCAGTCGAGTCCCGAAGCCGCAACCGAGATAGCAACTGGAAACAATGTTGCGTCACAGGAGCCCGCAATGGACCAACCTTCTGATGGAATGAAGTCGATTACGACCGCTACGATTGCTGATATCTACATCGAGCAGGGGCTGTATGACAAAGCACTCGAAGTATATCGTGAATTATTAACAGAGAAGCCGAATGATCCCGGCGTTCAGCAGAAAATTTCCGAACTCCAGGGGCTCATTAATAGTGCCGGGTCGACCACTCCGAATCCGAATGACTCTCAATCATCGGAAGATGTGCAGCAATCTACAGTTGCTCCAGTTGTTGATGAGGCCATGGCTGCAAATACTTCGGGTGGAGATGATCTTTCTGTTATTGCAAAACTGAATGATTGGCTCGGATCTATTCAGGCAAGGAGGAACCGTGTTTAACGAAATATTACAAGGTATTGTCCAGCAGACTGGTGGCGGAATCGGCGCTGTTCTTATGGGATATGACGGGATTGCTATTGAACAGCATCTTGAACCGATTGAAGGGTTTGATTTTCAGTTGCTGGCTGTTGAATATGCCAATGTACTGAAGGAAATCAAAAAAACGGTAGAAATTCTCGATACCGGTCGAATGGAAGAGGTATCCATAAAAACAGAGCGTTTTTTCGTTATTATCCGGTCACTGACGGACGAATACTTCCTGGCACTGACCCTCGATCGTACAGGGAATTTCGGTAAAGGTCGTTACCTGATGATGCGTGATGCCCCGAAACTTCTTGAAGCGCTGATGTGAGTAATCGATGAAAATCCTTGTTCTCCATGGGCCTAATCTGAATTTACTCGGCACTCGCGAACCTGATGTTTACGGGACCGAAACCCTGACTGATATTGACAGTGCGTTAAAAGAACTGGCTCAGGAACTGAGCATTACCATCGAAACTTTCCAATCGAACCATGAAGGCGTACTGATTGACCGGATTCATTCCGCAAAGAATGACAATACTTCAGGGATTATTCTGAACCCTGGCGGATTAACCCATACCAGTGTTTCGTTACGAGATGCTGTCGTTGGCGTGGCACTTCCAATCGTCGAAGTTCACCTGTCAAATATTCTGGCACGCGAAGAATTCCGCCACCATTCCTACATCACTCCGGTTGCCGTCGGTCAAGTATCCGGTTTCGGAGCCAAAAGTTATTTACTCGCCCTGCATGGCATTCTCGCAATACTCAATCATCAGTAAATTTATACGGTATGATCAATAAACGCGTCGCAAAGGCCGAGGCTATTCTGCACGATCATGGTCTGGCGGCTATGATTTTCACTGATTTGAATAACATCCGATATCTGTCCGGATTTACCGGGACAGACGGGGTGTTGATTCTGACAAAAGACTCACTGAGTTTTTTGACCGACAGCCGCTATACAACACAGGCCCGGGAGCAAACTGAATGTCGGGTCATCGAGTATAAAGATAAGCTTGACGGGATTTCTGATTTCCTTGCAAATCAACCGGATAAAGGTCGGATTGGTTTTGAAGGCTCAATCTTAACGTTTCAGGTTTACTCAAGTCTGCTTGAAAAGGCCGGCCCGGAATTCGAATTTGTGCCGGTAAAGGATACCACATCTCTCAGGGCTGTTAAGGATCGTGACGAGATTGGTAAAATGAGATCAGCCGCTGATATCTCGGCGCGGGCTCTTGATTCGATTCTCGGTCTGCTGCAACCCGGCATAACCGAATCGGAAGTAGCTCTTGAACTGGAAATTGCCGCACGTCGGCTTGGAAGTGAAAGAAAAGCGTTCGATTTTATTGTTGCATCCGGTGTCCGTGGAGCCTTGCCCCACGGAGTTGCATCAAGCAAACGCATCGATCGCGGAGATGTTGTGACGATTGACTTTGGCTCATGTTTTGAAGGTTATTACTCTGATGAAACCGTTAATTTTGCTATCGGCACGATATCGACTGAAATGCAGAAAATTCACAATATTGTCAAAAAAGCTCATGATTTGGCAATAAAATCGATTAAACCGGGTGTTTTATTGTCAGATATTGACAAGATTGCCCGTGATTTTATTTCTGAAAAAGGTTATGGTGTAAACTTCGGTCATGGCTTGGGGCACGGAGTCGGGCTCGATGTGCATGAATCGCCGCGTGTTTCGCCCTTGGCGACTATGCGTGCTGAAGAAGGTATGGTTTTTACCGTAGAGCCGGGAATTTATATTCCTGATCTTGGCGGTATCAGGATAGAAGATATGGTCGTCGTTACTGCGGCAGGTTGTGATTGTCTGACCCGTTTGCCGAAGGAGCTGCGGCTGCTTACAAATTAGCCGAAACCAGGAGGTTGTAAACAATGGATATCAAGGATATCAAGAGTCTGATTAAGATGGTAACGGATACCGATATTTCGGAATTCGAAATGGAAAATGCTGAAGAGCGAATCGCCATAAAACGTGGTTCCGGGCAGGAAATTGTTCACGTTGCCGCACCGGCTGCTCCGGCTCCGGTTGCGGCTTCGCCTGCTGCACCGGCTGCGCCGGCCGCTGCTTCGGCCGCTCCAGCTGAAGCGGCACCGGCCATAAATGATAAGCATGAAACCATCAACTCTCCGATAGTCGGTACGTTTTATCGCAAACCGAGTCCGGATGCTGAAGTATTTGTCGATGTTGGTTCTGTTGTTGAAAAAGGCGGGGTTGTCTGCCTGGTTGAAGCAATGAAGATGTTTAATGAAATTGAAGTTGAATTTAAATGTAAAATCATCGAGATCCTCAAGCAGGATGCTGAGCCGGTGGAATTCGGCGATCCGCTGTTTGTTGTCGAGCCTCTGTAATTGGCGATTTATTGTCCTGAATACTGAATTGGAGTTTAAACTATGTTTCATAAAATCCTGATCGCTAATCGTGGCGAGATCGCCCTGCGAATCATCAGGGCCTGCAAGGAACTTGGGATCAAAACCGTAGCGGTACATTCCGATGTTGACAGCGAGGCACTGCATGTCAAGCTTGCAGATCAGTCGGTCTGTATCGGTTCTGCTCCGAGTTCCGAAAGCTATCTCAATATCAGGGCAATTATCAGCGCTGCGGAAGTCACCGATGCTGATGCGATTCACCCGGGCTACGGGTTCCTCTCGGAAAATGCAGAATTTGCCGAGATCTGTGAGAATTGCGGAATCACTTTCATCGGTCCATCAGCTGATAGTATGCGCCTGATGGGCGATAAGATCAGTGCCCGACAGACCGTAACCAAAGCCGGTGTGCCGATTCTTCCCGGAACCAAGGAGAATGTAGCGACGGTTGATGATGCAAGAAAAATTGCTGATGAGATCGGTTTTCCGGTTATCATCAAGGCGACTGCCGGCGGCGGCGGGCGAGGCATGAAAGTAGTCCATTCCCAGGCTCATCTCGCCAATGCGTTCAATGCAGCACGGACCGAAGCGGAAGCCGGTTTCGGTAATCCCGATGTCTATATCGAAAAGTTTTGTGAAAATCCACGGCATGTTGAGATCCAGATACTGGCCGACAAACATGGCAATGTGATCCATCTCGGCGAACGCGATTGCTCCATTCAACGACGCCACCAGAAACTCATAGAAGAGGCGCCCTGTCCGGTTTTACCGGAAGGTATTCGTAAGGAAATGGGGGATTGCGCAGTCGCTGCCGCCAAGGCATGTGGCTATTCCAGCGTTGGCACAATGGAGTTTCTCCTTGATAAGGATAACAAGTTTTACTTCATGGAAATGAACACGCGGGTGCAGGTTGAACATCCGGTGACCGAAATGATTACCGGCGTTGATATCATCAAGGAGCAGATCCGTTCGGCGGCCGGTGAGAAACTTCGTTATACCCAGGATGATATCAAGATTCAGGGTCATTCGATCGAGTGTCGGATCAACGCCGAAGACCCGGTTAAGTTTACACCTTTCCCGGGCAAGATCGACGGCTACCATACGCCGGGTGGGCTCGGTGTCAGGGTTGACAGTGCTGTTTATGATCAGTATACGGTTCTCCCCCATTATGACTCGATGATTGCCAAGTTGATCGTTCATGCCGAAACCCGGGAAGAGGCGGTTAAGCGGATGGCCAGAGCTCTTGATGAATACATTATTGATGGTATCAAGACGACGATACCGTTTCATCAGAGAATTATGGCCAACAAGGACTTCATCGAAGGTAAAAATGTCGATACCGGTTTTCTTGAACGGCTTGTTTTTTGAAGTAAAAAAAGGCCGGCTTGCCGGCCTTTTTTATTCGGTCGGATTAAATAAATTGAAGTGAGCCTGTCCTTAAAGTAATATTTGAACCGATAGTTGGAACCGTAACAAACCAACGATGCCAAATTGTTTTAATCATTTAATGGATCTAACCGGTTTATGAAAAATCCTCAAAGCAAACCGTTGCTCCTGTTCCTCGTGTCAGTCATCCTCTTGTTACCAGCTGTTTCGCAGGGCCAGCTGTATGATAATAAGAGCAAGGCTCTCCCGGGTGATAACCAGCTTGCCTCATATTACGAAGCCGGGACCGTTTCGATTCATACTGAAGATTATTATAGAGCCAGAGAAATCGGTTATTCAGAGGTGATACGCCTGGCACTGCAACAAAATCTGGCATTGCAGGCAACGATTTATAACGCGCAAATTCGTAAAGCGGCGTATGATGGTTCCTTCAGTTTGTACGATCCGCAACTGTCCGCGGTTTACAGAGACGGTGAAATACATGATTTTTTGAGTACTGCTGTACCGACTGAATTCGAGCGTGAATACAGCGAAACGACGGTTACCGTATCGCAAAGACTTCCTGTCGGGACAGAACTCTCCCTTTCCGGACAGCTTTATGAACAGAAAGAGACTCCACAACCGGCTCTTGACCCGGCCTATGACAGCAGCGCTCGATTAACTCTGGTTCAACCACTTCTTAAGGGATTCGGAACGACAGCGACCGAACAGACGATCCTTTATTCGGAAAAAGAGAGCGAGATCGCCCTGGAAGATCTCAGGGCTACGGCTTTCCAGGTTGTTGCTGATGTCCGAAATGCCTATTTTGAGACTCTCCAGGCCCGGTATGCCTTGTCCTATCGCGAAGCCTCGGTCCAGTTGGCGCAACGGATCGCCAGGGAGAATAAGGCCCGGGTAGAAGCCGGAATTCTTGCGCCGGTCGAAAAACTCGAGGCCGAGGTTGGCTTGCAAAGCCGTGAAAGGCTTCTTCTTGATGCACAAAGATCTTATTTTGATGCTCTTGATCGTTTCAACCTGTTGCTCAATTCCGGTGATGAATATTATCGGCCGGTCCTCCAATCATTTTCCATGGATTTTGCCGCTACAGAGGAAGAAGGGATTGCCGCGGCGATTGACAAGCGCCCCGACGTGGCGCGCCGCATTCGCGAGATTGAAAAGAATCGAATAGCACAATCTCTGGCGCGCAACGCCCTGTTGCCGGAACTGAATGTTGTCGCAAGCTACAGCCAGAACGGGTTTGATTCAAACCGAAGCGAGTCGACCGATATGGTTCGCGACGGTGATTATGACAGCTGGGAAGTCGGTTTAGAGCTCTTGTATCCCTTATTCAATATAGAAGGTCGTAATCAGCTGAAACGGGCCGATATCGCACTGCAAGAGCAACGTACCTTGCTGGCACAGCTGCATAATGAAGTACGTAATGAAGTAAGATCAGCTATTCGCCGTATCAACGTTAATCGCAAGAAAACAGAAGTTGCCAGGCGGGGACATGATCTGGCGACGGAAAAGCTTCGAATTCTGATGAAGAGCCGCGAAGTCGGCCTTGCCACCACCCGTGACGTTCTCGATGGCGAAGAAGACCTTGCCAGTGCAAGGAACGACCAGATTATATCGCACACCGATTATTTTAAATCGATAACCGCCTATTTGCAGGCAACCGGGACGTTGCTCGATAACGAGCGCATTGTTTTTTCCGGTCACCGTGAATATGAAGAAACCCGGTCGCCTTTCCATCTTCTTCCGTGATGTCTCTTAAAATTGGACATATTACTTACGCCAATTGCGCTCCTTTTTTTCATTACCTTGCCGCCAGCGGGTTTGTTGGTGAAATTATCAAAGGTGTTCCGGCAGAACTGAATCAGATGCTGGCCGCCGGCGAGATCGACATATGTCCAGCCTCATCAATCGAATACGCTCTGCACTCCGATGATTACCGGATTCTGCCAGGTCATTCGATCAGTTCGATCGGACCGGTGCAGAGTGTGTTGTTGTTTTCAGATCTTCCGCTTTCAGGTCTTAATGGTGTTCCGATTTCGATTACCGGCGAGTCGGCCACTTCTGTAGCGTTGCTCAGGGTCGTTCTTCAGGAATTTTATCAACTCGATAACATTATCTGCCAGAAAATCGACACAATCGGAAATGCAGATCTGAACGCTAATCAGCCATTGCTACTAATCGGCGATCGTGCTCTGAAGGCCCGTCTTAATAAAGCTGCCGCGGGTAC
Organism: Desulfuromonas sp.; assembly: GCA_002869615.1. NCBI lineage: Bacteria > Pseudomonadati > Thermodesulfobacteriota > Desulfuromonadia > Desulfuromonadales > Desulfuromonadaceae > Desulfuromonas > Desulfuromonas sp. The sequence goes on from PKUH01000004.1 coordinate 46,601, forward strand.
GGTTATTGACCTGGGTGAGCTGTGGTACCATTTCACCGGCCTGCCGTTTGTCTTTGCCTTATGGATTGTGAAACGACTTGTTGCCGAGGAACGCCCGGAAGAGGTAGCCGAGTTCAGATCGCAACTCGATCATTCTCGCAACAAAGCATTCGCTTCTCTCGATAAACTTGCTTCTGAATCCCCCGAAAAGGCATGGATGGGAGTGGATGGATTGGCCGAATACTGGCGCCATGTTTCTTATGACCTCGATCCTGCGCACATTGAGGGGTTGCGCTGTTTCTACCTTCTGCTTGAGAAGCACGGGCTGATCGAAGTCTCTCCGGAAATCTGTTTTTTCAGCGATCAGTCAAATGAAGAAAAATAGTCGTTTATGATCTCGGCGTGATCAAAACAGAGTGGGGCGGGCAAATCATCAAGCTTGAAAAGCCGTGCCTTGCCGGCATCATCACCGGCCCGGGGCTGGCCAATGCCTTTGGCGGAGAATACAACCGATATCGTGTGCTGACGCGGATCGCGCTGGGGATCTGAGTAGGCACGAAATTGTTTCAGGTGAGACAACTCCATTCCGACCTCTTCCATCGCTTCTCTCCTGGCCGCGGCTTCAAGCGGTTCACCATAATCGACAAATCCGCCCGGCAACGCCCAGCCAAAAGGCTTATTCTTTCTTTCAATCAAAACAAGCGAATTGTCGACCTTGATGATAATATCGACAGCCGGTAGTGGATTGCGATATTCCTTGATAGCAGTTTGACATTCAGGGCAGTGCAGGATTTTCGACATCGATTGGCCTCATTGTGCTGGAAAATACCGTTGACATCCCAGCCTCAGGTTGTTGATAATAGCGCACCTTGCCCGGGTGGCGGAACTGGTAGACGCAAGGGACTTAAAATCCCTCGGGAGCAATCCTGTACGAGTTCGATTCTCGTCCCGGGTACCATTAAAGTATCAGAACATTAAGGGGATTGCCACAACAGGCAGTCCCCTTAATGTTTTTGGTTGTTTCACGACCGTAAACAGCTGAAATGTAACGTCCGGGCGGGGTTTTTTGGTTCTCTTGAAATTGTTGTCTGGATGTGTTTTTTTGGCCTGAATCTTGAATTAAAGCAGGGGATACTTGCTTGATTAAAAAAACTTCTCTGCATAATACAACGCTGACTTTTGTGGCGAATTGTAATATGATTACGAGTTTGAAAACTATTAATGAATAATCATATTAAACATGGACTTATCTGAAATGAAAACAGTATTGCATAGTTCCGTTATGGTGAGAACGATCCTCACTGGTTTGATCCTGTTGAGCATGGTGACCATTGCGTCGGCGAAGGACTTGTCCCGGGGCCAGGGTAAAAGTCTCGATGAGCAGGTACATGGTATCAAGAGTGAAGTGCTGTCGATCGCCAAGGAACTCGACAAGTTGGAAGAGAGGTTGTTGTATCCATCCCATACCCAGATAGCGGTTTTTGTTTCAATGCGCAAGAATCAGACCTTCAGCCTTGATTCAGTCGATATCGAACTGGATGGGAAAAATATCGCGTACCATATCTATACGTCCCGGGAATTGAATGCTCTCACTGATGGCGGCGTCCAGAACATTTTTACCGGTAATGCAGCGATTGGAATGCATGAATTCAAGGTGACGATGCGTGGCAAGTCCTCTGCCGGAGAGGATATTCGGCTGGTCAAGAGCTTTTCATTCGAAAAAACGGCCGAAGCGGTCATTGCCGAACTCCTGTTGTCCGAAAAATCAATCACTTTAATCGACAGATGACAGATGCGTAGTCGTTGGGTTGTCATAATAGCGGGTACGCTCCTCCTCTGCACCGTTAATGTTGCAGTGAGTAGTGCGCGTACCGCAGACGAACTTTCGGATCTTGCTGTCCGGGAGGCTCATTACTCGACCCTTACCGGTGAGCTGTTTGCTGCGATATCCCGCCTCGACCGGGAGTTGTTGCAACGGAAAAAAGAGAGAATTCTCGCCGGGGAACGGGATCGCTACTCCGAAGCCGATCTCGAGGTTTTGATCAAGCATATTTCTATTGAGATTGCTTACCGGATGCACCAGAGGGATGGCGTTCGCCTGATTGATACCATCATGACCATCAGTAATGACAAAGAGCGCAACCTGTTGCTCTATCGTTTGGCAAATCTCTATTTACAGAAGGATCAGCCACAAAAAGCTCAAGCAGTTCTTGATCGGGTCAACGGTGAAATATTGCCTGAACTGAAAGGTGCCCTTGCCTTCACCCGGGCCCAGGTGCTGATGGCAAACGGGAAGCTTGATGCCGCTATTCCCATTCTTGACGAACTCAGAAAGTCGCAAAGTTTTATCGGATTCGCCGGTTATAATCGCCAGGCGCAAAGTCTGCTCGGATTTGCTGATTATAATCTCGGTATTGCTTATCTGTTAAACGGTAATATAGAAGAAGGCCGTCAACAACTCGATCTTGCCGGCCAGATTGTCAGCGAAGAAGAATTGACCCGGTCGCTTCGTGACAGAGCGAATCTGATGCTTGGCGATCAATTACTGACCGATGGTTTGTACGCCGAGGCCGGCCAGGTTCTTGATCGAGCAAGACTCAAAGGCCCTTTTTCTGCTCAAGCCTTATTGTCAGCCGGGTGGTCAGCAGCTATGCAAGCTGATTATGAGCAGGCCCTGGTGCCATGGACCTTGCTGTCCGAGCGCAATGTGACCGATGCGGCAGTTCAGGAAGCAATGCTTGCCGTACCATATAGTTATGGCAAGCTCGGTGTTTATAGCAAGGCAGCGCTCCTTTATGGTCAGGCTGTGGAATCATTTGAAAACGAGATTGTAAAACTGAAGGATTCGCTTGCCAGTGTTGGTCAAGGGGGTTTTCTCAAAAATATTTCCAGAAAAGAGTTGAGGCGGCAGGAAAACTGGGTCGTTAAATTACGCGAACAACCAGATATGCCTGAGACGTATTACCTGCTTGACCTGATGGCAACAGATGAATTTCAGCAAGCACTGGATAATTATGTTGACCTGGCCCATCTACAAGAAAAACTGATTCGCTGGCAACAGGACATTCAGGCTTATGAAGGATTGATCAAGAAACGACGTGCTTATTATAAGCCGATTTTGCCGGGTATCGACGCTGAATTTCGGAAGCTCGAATCCCGTATGCAGCTGCGGCTGAAACAGCGAAATCAGATTGCACAGCAATTGATTGCGATAAAAAACTCACCCCGACCCGATGTTCTGGCGACCGCCGGGGAACGAGAACTCCTCGGAGAAATTGATCGTATCGACCGGGCGCTTCGTCCCTATCATACGATCAAGACCCGTGCCCGGGTTGATCGTCTTCGGGGTCTGGTTGTCTGGTCGATATACAAAAACTATGATCAGCGCTTGCAGGCGACGACTTCCAATTTCAAGAGGCTCGACGAGGTTGTTGCTATTCTGGAAAAACAGTACAACAGTTACCTTCTGTACCGCAAGGCAGCGACCCGGAGCTATAGCGGTTATGGCCGAAGCATAGAGGACGTGCGCAGTCGGATCGATAACGCACTGAAGGAAACGATCCCCGTGCTGAATCATCAGGGAGAACTGCTCGAGTCGATGGTTACAGCTGAATTGAACAAGCGACTTGAAAAGCTGGAACAGATGCAGATCAAGGCTCGATTTGCGATGGCCGACAGCTATGATCGTGCTACCCGAAGTCGAAATAATGCGGGAGGCATCCGTTGATCAGACTTTTATTTATATTGATACTGGTTGTCGGCATGGTCGCGTGTTCTTCGGCGCCGCGTAAAGGAACAATCGGCCAGTTGCGACGGGTCGATATCGCTATCGAAAAGGAGAATATTGATCAGGGGTTTGATAAGGCGATCGAAAGTTACGAACGATTCCTGGAGAAGACAGAAAAGACAGCGATGACGCCCGAAGCTATCCGTCGTCTGGCCGATCTCAAGGTAGAAAAGGAGTATGGTCTAATTACCGAGAGCAGCTCGGATTCAGCAAAATCTGACCTGGCGCGGCCGAAAAAAAGTACTAAAAAAACCTCGGCAAAAACTACCAAAAAAGATATCGACTCACCCGGTCGGTCGGCGCCGAGGAAAAAACAGAGAGCAACTCCTGATGTAACATCGGCCCTTGCTTACAGGAAAGGTGAGACGGATACCAATTTTGAAGATCGGAGTACGTCATCGATCCCTCCTGACACTGCTTCGACAGTTGATGAATTGCCGGCTGAGTTCAACCTTGAACGGACCGGCGCGAAAGAGGCGGTTGACCTTTATCGGAAACTGCTCACCGAATACCCGGAATACGAACGGAGCGATCAGGCTCTTTACCAGCTCTCACGAGCCCTCGAAGAACAGGGGCAGGTTGAAGAATCGATGCTTGTGATGGAGCGTCTGGTCGCCGCGTTCCCCGATTCCAAATATCTTGATGAAGTCGAGTTCCGACGGGGCGAATCCTTTTTTGCCAGGCGCAACTACCCCGCGGCCGAAAAAGCATACGAAAGTGTCGTCGCCATCGGTGAAAAATCACAGTTTTATGTTCTGGCACTTTTCAAACTCGGTTGGAGCTATTACAAGCAGGATCTTTACAATAAGGCGTTACACAAATTTATTGCTCTGCTCGATTACAAGGCTGCATCCGGTTATGATTTCGGACGGATCAGTGATGATCAGGAAGGCAAGCGGATCAGAGACACCTTGCGAATTGCCAGCCAGAGTTTTTCCAATCTCGGCGGTGTGACTGCCATAATCGATTATTTCTCCGGTTATGGCCGGCGCAAGTATGAGCATGTTGTCTACGCCAGTCTGGGCGAATACTATTTCAGTAAACAACGCTACAACGACGCGGTAACGACCTACTCCACCTTTGTCAGCCGCAACCGAACCCACCGGCAGGCACCTCTCTTTGATTTGCGGGTCATTGCAATTAACAAGGCCGGCGGCTTTGCTTCTCTGGTTATCGAGGCGAAAAAGGAATATGTCAACCGTTATGGCTTCGGTGCCGATTACTGGAAACATTTCAAACCGGATTATCGCCCGGAAGTACTCGATGGGCTCAAGGTCACGTTATTTGACCTGGCAAACCATTATCATGCCAGATATCAGAACAAGCTAAAAACCAAAGAAAAGCCAAATAATCTGAAAGAGGCTCTGCACTGGTACCGGGAATTTCTCGGCTCGTTCCCGATGGTTGACGAATCGGCAGCGATGAACTATCAGCTGGCTGAATTGTTGCTGGAAAACAAGATGTATCATGAGGCCGCTCATGAATTCGAAAAGACGGCCTATGTTTATCCGGTTTTTGCCAAGGCTGAAAAAGCCGCATATGCCTCTGTTTATGCCTTTCGTGAACATCTCAAGCAAGTGAAGGGTGACGACAGGGAGCAGGCGGTAAGGGATGTTATTCGCGTCTCCCTGAAGTTTGCCGAATCTTATCCGCAGAATAAAAAAGCTGCAGCTGTACTGGCTGCAGCAGTCGATGAACTTTATGCTCTCAAAGATTATAAATCGGCGCTGATTGCAGCCCGGAATCTGATTGAACGTTTTCCGTCGATTCCGAAGGATGTTCGTCGCTCGGCGTTACTGGTTGCGGCGCATTCTTCCTTTGAGCTTGAACTCTATGCTGATGCTGAAAAAGCGTACACCGATGTCCTGAAGCTGGTACCGGAGAGTGATGCGTTGCATGATACATTGACCGATAATCTGGTCGCATCCATCTACAAGCAGGGGGAGGCGGCTAATCGTTCCCAAAATTATAAGCAGGCGGCTGAACATTTTCTTCGGGTCGCCCGGGTCGCACCAGCATCGAAACTCCGCCCGACGGCAGATTTCGATGCTGCCGTTGCTCTGATCAAGGTCGAGGAATGGCCGATTGCTGCCTCGATTCTGACCGACTTTCGTAAAAGATTCCCGAAACATAAATTGCAACCCGAAGTTACCAAGAAACTGGCCTATATCTACCGGGAAGAGGGTGACTTTGCCAAGGCTGCGGCTGAATTTTTACGGATAGATGCTGAAACGACCGAGCCGGAACTCCGTCGCGAAGCACTCCTGACGGCAGCCGATCTTTACCGGAAGGTCGATGATCTGGCCACGGCGAGACAGGTCTATCGCCGATATATTGAGATGTTTCCGGAGCCGGTGGATGTCAATATTGAAGCTCGAGACAATCTTGCTACGATTCTCAAGGAACAGGGTGAACAAAAGCTCTACCTTGATGAATTGCAGAACCTTGTCGACCTTGAAGCGGCTGCCGGGGAATATCAAACCCTGAAAACCCGGGAGATCGCCGGACTTGCGGCCCTGATTCTTGCCAGGGTCGATTATGAAAAATCGGTTGCGGTGCGTCTGGTCGAGCCGTTTGCCAAGAACCTGCAGCGCAAGCAGGCTCTGGTAAAGAGAGTGACCGAGGCTTATACCAAACTGTTTGATTACGAAATTGGAGTTGTTACGGCGGAGGCGACTTTTTACCTTGCCGAAACCTATGCCGATTTCAGCAGGTCCCTGATGAACTCAGAGCGGCCGGACGGGCTGAGCCCTCTCGAATCGGAGCAATATGAACTGGCGCTGGAAGAACAGGCGTTTCCGTTTGAGGAAAAGGCGATCGAGATGCACCAGGCGAATATCGAGTTGATATCGCGAGGAATCTATAACGAGTGGATCGAAAATAGCCTGGACAAGCTCGCTGTCTTCATGCCGGCCCGTTATGAAAAGCCGGAGATGGAAAACAATAAATTCGCGTCGATGCAAGGCTTTCGCTTCGAGAATAAAGAGCTCTATCGGATTAAGCAGGCTGAAGCGGCGCGCGCTGCCGAGGCAAAGAACAGCCGAATGTCGGAAAGTGGGCAAAGCAAACGTTCCGACGGCGTTGATCAAACACCTGCTTCGACCGGGGGGAGGACAGACTGATGTCATTTCTTATGGTGAAATGTCGTCTGGTTACTGCCATAGCCCTGACGGCAATATTGGTATTATCAGGATGTGCCGGCACCTCCGGCCCTTCTGCGCCTCTTCCGGAAAGCCCGTCGGTCAGGCCTGATTCGGATACGGTTTCGCGATTAAAGGAGGGGCGGATCGGTTTTTTTATTGCCGATAAGGGGCAGTATAATGTCAATCAGCGTGATCTTTTCGTGTTGGGTGTTGATGCTTTGAATACAGGTGCGTATGATGTGGCTGTTGACTGTTTCAAGGCAATTGTCAAGGCGGCACCGACCCAGACTGCGCCCTATCTTAATCTGGCGATTGCCTATATCCGGAGTGGTCAGGATGATCGAGCCGTTGCTCCGTTGAAAAAGGTTCTGGACAAGGTTGCCGGACATCCGTTAGCAAGTCATGAGTATGGTCTTTTGATGCGCCGCGCCGGTCGGTTTAATGAGGCAAGGGATGTTTATGAGAAATCGCTGGAGCTGTATCCCGAATACTACCCTCTGCATAAGAACCTGGGGATTCTCTGCGACATCTATCTGAACGATCTTGAATGCGCTTCCAGTCAGTATGAACTGTTTCTTGAGGCACAGCCGGAAGATGAACTGGTCAGGTTATGGCTGGCCGAAGTCCGGGGGCGGATGCGCCGCTAAAGATGTTCCTGCGGGAGAATAGAGTATGAAAATAAAATTATTGACATGCATTATCCTCGTTATCATTTCCGTGGCAGTGGCTTCGGCAAAAGAGGTTGAATCGGCGGGGCAAGGTAAAGTCAAGGCTCTTACCGGAATGTCGATTGTCGGCAACGATGAAGCGCCGAAGGCGCTTTATATCGTGCCCTGGAAAAGTTCTGAAATCGGTGTAGAAACCGATCTCGACAGGACGCGCAACATCAATTACAAACCTGTTGATCGGGAACAATTCAGACGCAAAGTTGATTATTATTACGTCAGTACGACAAGCAATACTGGGAGGTAGTAAAATGGATATCGTTTATAGTTTGTTCGGTTTTTTTCAAAATGGTGGTCTGTTCATGTACCCGATACTGTTTGTCTTTGCAGTCGGTATGGCGATAGCCTTTGAACGTTGGATTCAGTTGGGGCGAGTCAAAAATGAAAATCGCAAGATATGGAACCGGGTTCAGCCGATGCTGGCCGAAGGGGATTATAATCAGGCGCGCACCCTCGTTGAAAAGGATAAATCGACTATTGCCCGGATGCTTGCAATGGGGTTGGAACGTCAGGGAGCCGTACGCCGACGCGAAGATATTGAAATTGCAATGGAAGAAGGATTGATGGAGGTTATCCCGCAGCTTGAGAGGCGGACACATTATATCGGATTGCTGTCGAATATTGCAACTCTGCTCGGACTGCTCGGCACGATCATGGGCCTGATTGAGGCATTTACAGCTGTCGCCAATGCCAATCCAGCCGAAAAGGCCGACCTGCTGTCGGCCAGTATCTCAGTTGCCATGAATACAACGGCTTTCGGGCTGATGGTGGCCATCCCGCTTTTGCTACTGCATGCCAAACTGACCTCTACGACCGGGCAGATCATTGACAGCCTTGAGATGGCTTCGATTAAAACCCTGAACAGCATTTCGAGTAACGCCAAGCGGCAGATGCAGGAAGGTTAATCATGCTCAAGCGACGTTCCCGAAGGCGGTTTAAGGAAACGCCGGAACTGAATATTACGACATTTCTGAATCTGATGGTCGTTCTGATTCCGTTTCTGCTGATCAGTGCCGTATTTTCCAGGGTAACGATTCTTGAACTCAGTGTTCCGACAGCGGCATCCACCAACGTCGCGGTCGATAAACCTGAAATGAGTGTTGAGGTGATTGTCCGGCAGGAAAAGCTCGAATTTTCCAACGGTTCCAAGGTTGTCGCGACAATCCCGAAAAAAGATGGCGAGTACGATCTGAAAAAGCTGAGTAGTCTGCTTCTGCGTATCAAATCTGATTATCCGCAAAAAGAGGATGCGATGGTCCTGATGGAGCCGGATATCAAATACGACTACCTGATTCAAATAATGGATGCGGTGAGAGGCGCAAGAGCCTGGGAAGAGGACTCGGAAGATTCAGTCCCTGTGCCGCTATTCCCGGATATTTCGATCGGAGATGCGCCATGAGGGAATCCAGACGTATAAGACGGATGGCGCGAAACCGGAAAAAGGTTTCGGCTCTGAATCTGACTTCCTTGATGGATGTATTTACTATTCTCGTTTTCTTTCTTCTGGCCAATTCAGGTTCAAATGAAGTGTTAACTCCGCCGAAAAAGATCGAGTTGCCGAGTTCGGTAGTCGAATCGAAACCACGTGAGACAGTAGTCATTATTGTTGGTGCCGAGCAGGTCGTTGTTCAGGGTAAGGCGATTATTGAAACCAGGGATCTGATCGAGACGAAAGAGGGATTTATCCCGGAAATTTCCGAACGTTTGGCATTCCTCAGCAAGAGCGTTATTGGCATAAGTGACAGGACGATTGAAGACAGCAGGGAAGTGACTATTCTGGCTGATCGGGAAATCCCGTTTAATGTTTTGAAAAAGGTGATGTCTTCCTGCACGCTATCCGGTTACGGCAAGATCTCACTGGCGGTTCTGCAGAAAAGTACCCAGTCATAATAATGAATAATATTGAATCGACAAAATTGGCTCACGAATTGGAGCCTTTGAACGGGCGTATCAAGCAATTAAAAGCGACGCGTGAGAATCTCGAACAGGAGATCCGCAAGGTTGATTCCGACCTTGACGAACTCGAGAGCCAACGACAACGCTATGATGCCCTGCAGGAGGTCTGTGCCGCCCTGACGAAGCTTGAAGATGTCGGCGCGAAAGATCTCTTCTGGGGCACACTTCCTGAAGGTGTTGACCGCGGCGAATCGTTTAGCCGGCTCTGCCAGTTGCCGGAAAAATACCGGGAACAAATCGAGGCGAAAACCAGAAGAAAAGAAGAATTGCAGTCGCAGATCAAGAAATGCTCCTTTGCTCTGTTTGAGCTGGAAGGAGATGTCTATGAGGCCTATCTGCGTGAACAGAAGAGACGCGACCAGTTTGTTATTGAGCGCGAAGTCGCTTTTTTCCCGATGCGTGCCGCGGTCATGCCGTGGAGCAAAGAGACCGAGGGTGATCGATTATTCCGTCGAGCGGTATTGATTGCTTTCCTGATCAGTTTCCTGTTCGGAGTTGTCGTCCCGCTGGTAAATATCCCAATGCCGGAACGGACAGTCGAAACGATCGAGATTCCGGAACGGATTGCCAAATTGGTCAAGGATGTCCCGGTTCTACCTGAGCCCGAACCGGCACCGGTCCCTGAGCCGGAACCCCCGGTCGAAGAGGAGAAGAAAGTCGATGAACCGGAGCCGGCAAAGCAGGATACTAAACCGGAAATGCCAAAACAACCGGCGGAGCAGGTTGCCCGCAAGAAAGTACAGAACACCGGCGTCCTTGCTTTTAAAGAGTCTTTTAAAGATCTGATCGTCGATGCCCCGGTCGCCAAGGTTGGCACTCAGGCACGTATCAGAGAAAATGCTCCAAAAGCGGGTGGCAGTCCGCAAGCGCGGCGCTCATTGGTTGCCATGCAGGCTACCAGCGGATCAAGCGGCGGCATCGACGCGACGGCGATCAGCCGCGAGGTTGATTCGGCAGGAGGAGGGAGCGGCAAACGGATCGGTGGAGTTGCATTCTCCCGGGTCGAAAGCTCGGTCGCAGATTTGGCAGAAAAAGAAGAACGTTCAGCTGGCAGTACGACCAGACCGGGACGGACCGACGAAGAGATCCAGATCGTTTTTGATCGCTACAAGGCGACGCTTTACCGGATTTATAATCGAGAACTCCGCAGGAACCCGACCCTGCGCGGCAATATCCTTTTGCGGATTACGATTCAGCCGAACGGTACGGTTTCGGCCAGTTCGGTCGAGTCGACCGATCTCGCATCGCCGGAACTTGTTGATAAAATCGTAGCACGCGTCCTCAGGTTTAATTTCGGACCGAAAAAGAACGTTCCGGAAATAACGATTCTTTATCCAATCGATTTTCTGCCGGCAAGATAGATCCAGACACGGGTCAGGGCCTCAACGTTTTATTGAGGGACCAGCCGGATGTTTAATTGATAACAATCCAATCACGCGGCCGGGTGGTTGGTTAATCGCCAAAAATCTGGGCACTGAAAATATAGATATCAGCGTCCTCGGCCTCCCAGGCGTCAGTCGGAAGGCCGGCTTTAAGACAGGTCTGTTTGAGAAAGGTCTCACGGTCCCAGTCGTGCTCTTCGGCGACCTGGGGGAGCAGAACACCCCGGTAAAAACCTTTCTCGAGATAGATGCCGTGTTTGCCGATCTCGATCTCGCTGATATCCTCTATCTTTTGCAAAGGTGAAAGGACTGATATCTCAAGTGAGATTGATTCCAGGTCGACTTCCTGTAGGGGGTAGAACCTGGGATCCTTGGTGGCCGAAGCCGCTGCTATTTCTGCGACTTCCCTGAACAGCGGCAATTCCGACTGGAAATTGCCGATACATCCCCGCAAGTCGCCGTGTTGCTTGATTGTGACAAAACAGCCGCTGCGAACATTGAGAGCTTTTTCTTCGCGTGGCTCGGGAAGAACGTCTGATTTGAGGATGGCTGATTGGATGGCGTCACGGGCAATATCGAGCAGAATCTTCTTTTCCTTGCTTTTTAAAGCTGTTTCCACACAACCTCCATTATTTCAAGGTTTTTAAAAAGGTCAATGATGTTGAGGCTATGCTATGCGGAATACGTTTTTTTTTCAAGGCCAACATCGTTTTTTCAGATTTAATTATGATGTTTGATTATATCTATGCCTTGTTGTTCAACCCGGATCGTTTTAAGATGAAAAGTAACAGGAAAATTATGTCTCGCACCCCTGAAATGATAGTCGTTCTCTCTGTTCTCCTCGCTGTCCTGACTGCGCCCTTGTCCGGCTGTGCCGTGAATCCTGCGAGCGGACGTTCCGAACTGGCGTTGATATCAATGTCGGCTGACGAAGAAAAAGCGCTTGGCCAAAAAATGTTCCCCGTTGTTCTACAGAAAATGGGGGGTGAATATCCGGATCCGGAACTGCAGGACTATGTCCAATCGGTTGGTGATCGGCTGAAGAATGCCGGATATCGTAAAGACGTATCTTACTCATTCAGGGTTGCGAATGATTCTGCACCCAACGCCTTCGCCTTGCCGGGTGGTTACATTGCCATCACCAGGGGCTTGTTGTCCAGCCTCGCCAATGAAGGGCAGTTGGCGGCGGTTCTGGGGCATGAGATTGGCCATGTCGATGCCCGTCATGCGCTCCAGGGGCTGCAGTGGAGCAATCTTCTCGGTCTCGGCCTGACGTCTCTGCCCGGTATGACCGACAGCGCTCGATATTCTGCCTTGATTCGTTCATCCGGGGAAGTCTCAACAATCCTGATTGAGCATTCCTACAGCCGCGAGCAGGAGAGTGAATCGGATCGTTTCGCTATCGACTACATGATCAGAACCGGCTACAATCCGGTCGACGCCGTTGACCTGCAGCAGGTTTTTGTCCGGAAAATCGACAAACCGGAAGATCCGCAGTGGCTGGACGGTCTTTTCAGAACCCATCCGTTTTCAAAAAAACGTCTCGAAGAGACCAGGGAATATATTGCTGAAAATTATCCGGAAGCGAACCGGACGGATCGCAAGCCTGATCAGGAATTCCTGATTGCGACCGAAAAAATGCGCAAAGCCATCCCCGGATACAAAAAATATGATCAGGCTCTGCTTATCGAAAAAGAGAAGTCTTCTGCGCGGGCGATCGGACTCTACCTCGAAGCCGCCGCTCTGGCACCCGAAGAGTCTCTGATCCTGACTGGTCTTGGTTTGGCTTATTTGCGACTTGAAGATTTTGTCTCTGCCAAGCAGCACCTGTCGCGAGCCGTCAGGATCGATGGCAGTTATTATTTGTCCCGGCTCGGCCTGGCGTATGTCTATCTTGACCGGGAAGGTTTTTCAAAAGCAATCCTGCATGCTGAAAAAAGCTTTGAGCTTTTTCCCACGGTTGAGTCTGTTTACCTGGCAGCGCGTGGTTATGATGGCTCTGACGAATCCGGAAAAGCGCTTCAACGTTACCAGGTCGTAGCGCAATCGGTGCCGAACTCCTCGATGGCTAAACTGTCGGTGAAACGAATCAGGGAGATTGAAGGAACGAAATGAACTGGACTGAATATCTGAACGAGAACGAACAGATCCGTTGGCAGGGGCGGCCGGCTCCACGTTGCTATACCTTCCGTAACTGGATACATTCCCTTTTCGGGGTCGTTATCATGATTGCCGCGGTCGCCTGGTCAATCCATGGCCTGCATCTGGCGACGGCACAGGGCAGTTTTGTTTTTATTTTGTTGCCGATACCTTTTCTGCTTGCCGGTGTCTACCTCGCGTTTGGCCACCTGGTGCTCTCAAGGCTTGAGTGGGAGCATGTTTTTTTTGCACTGACCGATCAACGGGTAATCGCCATCAGCGGGCTCTGGTCGCGCCGGATCAAAACGATCGCTCTTGCGGACATCGTGTGGTTCGAACTCCGACCGCTCGGTGAGGAACTCGGTACCATCAGGATCAGGGGGCGCGAGCCTCAGCAGCGAATGTCCGTAACCTGTGTCGAGCACCCGCGTCAGCTGACCGGAATTCTCGAAGAGGTCCTTTCGGCAAACGGTATTGACATTACCGGTCGCAACGAATAAGAATGCCCCTCCGGTGACAGATCGAGGTCTGATAAAACTGCCGCTGTTGTCGAGTCAGGTGGCGATAGAGAATATAATTTATGAGTAAAACGGTTTATCTCGAAACTTTTGGATGTCAGATGAATATCGTCGATTCGGAGCGGATCATCGACCTTCTGGCACAGATCGGCTACCATCAGGTTGATTCGGCGGATAATGCCGACCTGGTGCTGCTTAATACCTGTTCGGTTCGTGACCGGGCCGAACGGAAGGTCTACGGACATCTCGGCCGGTTCAAGCCGATCAAGGACCGTCGCCCCGACCTGATAGTCGGCGTCGGCGGATGCGTTGCCCAGCAGGAAGGGGAAAAACTTCTCGAAAAAATACCGCATCTCGATATCGTTTTCGGAACCCATAATGTTCACAAGCTTCCCGAAATGGTGCTCAAGGTCGAAGGCGCCGAGGGGCGTTTCCAGGAGACCGGGTTCCTCGATCGCGAGACGAGGCTCAATCTTTTTCCGAGCCGCACCGGAGGAGATACGGTGAACCGTTTCGTGACCGTCATGCAGGGCTGCGATAATTTCTGCTCGTACTGCATCGTTCCGCATGTCCGTGGTCGGGAAATCAGTCGTCCGAGTGAGGAAATCGTTAATGAGATCAGCTCCCTGGCCGGCGAAGGTGTCAGGGAGGTGACCCTGATCGGACAAAACGTCAATTCCTATGGTCTGCGCGAAGTCGGAGAACTCTCATTTGCCGGATTGCTCGATCAGGTTAACGCGATCGACGGTATTGACCGGATCCGCTTCACAACATCGCATCCAAGGGATATTTCCGAGGAATTGATCTCCTGTTTCGGTCGACTTGAAAAGCTTTGTCATCACATTCATCTGCCGGTTCAGTGCGGTTCCAATCGTGTGCTTGAAAAGATGAACCGGGGCTACACCCGGGAGCATTACCTTGATTTGATTGAGCGTTTGCGCCGGATCTGTTCCGATATCAGGTTTACAACCGATATTATTGTCGGGTTCCCCGGCGAGTCAGAGTCGGACTTTGAGCAGACACTCGATCTGGTTGAAAAGGTTCGTTTCGCCGATGCTTTCACCTTCCTGTACTCACCCCGCCCGGGGACTGCCGCGGCAGAACTGGAAGAGACCCTTGCCCCGGAACAGAAACAGCAACGTTTCGACCGGCTGATCGAAACTCAGCAGAAGATAAGTTTGACCTTCTGGCAGGGTGATGTTGGCCGGCTTGTGCCTGTTCTGGTTGAAGGTGAAAGCCGACAGGCGAACGGTCAATTGTTCGGCCGGACTACCTGGAACAGGATCGTTAACTTTACCGGAACTTCTGATATGATAGGTCAAATCGTACCGGTCCGGATCATCAGGAATTTTCGGAATTCGCAACTGGGTGAAGTTGAAAAGACACAGGTCGCCTGACGGCTGACGATAAGGGGTATCTGTAATGGCCAAGGGCAAAATCCTTGCCATCGATGGAGAATCATTCTATCAACGCTTTTACCGCAATACTCTCGAGTCCGAGGGCTTTGCCGTCCGTGTTTCGTCGAGCGCCGCCGAGGCGATTGAAGCATTGCGCAAGGACGACTTTGATCTGGTCGTCGCCGATATTCATCTGACCGACAGTGAAGGCATTTCACTGATCGACTCGATTCGCAAGTACAACCAGCAGCAGGATATTCTGATTGTCACCGGTCAGCAGGATGTTCAGCATGCCGTGCATTCAATGAAGCTCGGCGTCTCGGATTACCTGTTGAAGCCGGTTAATCATGAAGAGTTTCTCCTTCTGGTTAACCGGATCCTCTACCGTCAGGCTGTCAACCAGGAGCATCAGCGGTTGATAGATGAGAACGTCGAGTTTCATGCAATCCTCGCCCAGTATCGCAAATGTCTTGACTTGCTGAAGGTCGATGACCTTGATCGACTTGGCGATCTGATTCTTGACACCCTGATGGAGCTTTTGTCGGCCGAGGGGAGTGCCCTCTGGCTGGCTGTTGACGGACAGGATTTTTTGCTCCGCTGCCGACGAGGGCTGGCGCGCATTCGGCCGAACGAACAAAGCTTCAATCTCGGAGATACGCAATGGCAAATGGTTCGCTCCGGGCAATCCCGGTTGCAGGGCGAAGACCGGATTGTCGTGGTGCCGCTTGAATACAACGGAACACCGCTCGGGCTGGTTCGCATCGAGTCCCCGATCGGCCGGTCCGGCTTTAACCGCCAGGATCTGCGTGTTTCCGAGCTGGTCGCCGACTTTTCCGCCAGCGCCCTGAATAAGGTCCTGCAGATTCGCGCCCTTGAACATAGTTCCCTGCATGCCAGTCGTGATGAGGCCTATAGTATGGCCTTCTTCAGGGATTACGCCGCCAAGGAGTTCTACAAGGCCCGGCGTTACAATCGCCAGCTCTCTTATGTCAGGCTGGTGGTCGATAATATGGATCAGGTTAAAAGTCTTTTTAACCAGCGTGATCTGGATGCGGTTCAGTCCCGCATGCTTGATCTGGTCAACGCGGTGTTGCGCGACGCCGACATCATTGCCATGCATTCGGACAGCAGCTACAGTATCCTCTTGCCCGAGACCGATTATTGGGGTTCGCTGGTGACCCAGAAGCGGATCCGCAAGGCGATTGAGGGCGAGTTGAAATTGAGCAACATGAAACGGGAACTGAATTTTGACGTTTTTCTCCGTTCGTCTTCATACCCGGCCGATGGCGCGACGCTGGAAGACCTGGAAGCGGCCACTGAAAACCGGTTACAGCGCCTGCGGACCAGCCTTTTTTATAAAAGCAATCTGGTCCGACTCGATTTCTGGTCAATTTTTAACCGGGTGCTCGGCCGCCCCGGTGAAGTCAGGACGGTCGACGGGAAGCTGATTGTCTCAAGTGATCTGAAGAAATTTGAATCACCGATCCGCAGTCGTTTTATTCGCGTACCGGCCGAGAGGTTGGATGAGATCGCCCGGGCCCTTTGCCGCGAGGTTGTTGAAGCGAGCCGGGTACGCGGTATTATCTATTGCGGCTGCGCCGATTTTGAGGCGATGCGTCGTTCTCTCCGCTATGTTGATCAGCTCGAGAAAACCGAAACATCATTTTTTATGCTTGGCGGCAACAAGAGGGCGAACTGGGATATGAACCATGTCGTACCAATTCATATAGATGACCGGAATTTTCTGCAGAATGCGTTTCTCCTCTACATGAATGAAGATTATGCTTATGCCATGCTGGCTCGTCGGGTCGGGGACGAGCTGATCGGCTTTCATTCTTCGGATTTCTATTTTGTCGAGAATATGATTGCCAAACTTCAGGAACAGTATCAGTTGAGGTCACAAATCTAGATTATGGCGTTTGCGCAACAGAAAATACTTCTCGCTTCCTCAAGCGGATTATTCGATCCGATGGAAGGGCTGTTACAGCAGTCCGGTTTCAAGGTTTCGAAGTGTTCTGATGGCGCACAGGCTCTTGAGATTGCTTTGAAAGCCAAGCCGGAACTGATGCTGGTCGACACCGCCATACCTGTACTGCCGGCCGACAAGCTTGTCCAGATCCTCCGGTCCAACAGCAAGACCGAACTGAACTCGATTTTCTTTATCGGTCCGGATGGCGAACAGATCGAAGGGTTCCGCAACAAGATCGACCGCTATGTGCCGCGGCCGTTTAACAATGAACAGCTGCTCGCTGAAATTCTGACCTTTTTCAGCCGGCGCGAAAAAAGTGAGCAACTCGGCAAAACCCGCACCGAGGTCGAGGGCGATCTGAAACAAATCTCTCTTCCCGATCTGCTGCAGATCTTTTCGCATAATCGTAAGGACGGGGTTCTGGCCCTTTCAAACAACAAGAAAAAGGGGTATATCCATCTTCTCGAAGGGCAGGTTGTCAGTGCCAGGATCGGCCGGGTTTCTGCGGAAAAAGCATTCTTTCGGCTTCTTCTCTGGGATTTTGGCAAGTTCCGGTTTACACCCGGAAGTCCGCAAATTGAGAATCATATCGATCTGGCGACGGATCAGCTGCTGCTCGAGGGGATGCGCCAGAACGATGAAATGCTGGCTCAGATGTCGACTTTCCCGGCAGCAGACAAATTGCTTGAACTGGCTGTTCCGCCGGAGCACCTGCCGAAAGGATTGCGTCCGGGAACCCTCGAGATCATTGAGTTGCTCGATGGCGAAACACATGTTTCGCATATTGTTGACAATAGTCCCCGGACCGATTATGAGGCGTTGCAGGTTCTTCGGGCACTTCTGGAAAAAGGGGTTCTCAGGGAAAGCAGAAGTGAAAAAGACGAGATTGGTGAGGAGAGCGTTCTGCTGAACAGTGAGGAAGTTGTTTCGATCAAGGACTTTTTCGGCGAAAGCGATGCACTGCTCGAAGAATCTTCGGCCAAGCTGATTGTTCTTGCTGAAAATGATGCACAGGCCGCGGCTTTCCTTCAATCACTACAGGGGATTGACGAGTTTGAACCGGAACCCGATTTTCTGCAGGGTGGTGCTGATCTCGCCCTCGGTGATATCGGCCGTCTTGATATTTCGGATAAGTTCCATCTGCGGCTTTTTCTGCTCCCGGCCGGTGATGAATCGGCACCTTTCTGGCGACCGTTCTGTCACCGTCTTTTCGGAGTCCTGTCCCTGGCCAGAGACGAATCTTTACAGGATGCCGAAAAATATTTTTTTGAAACTGCCCATGTTCCGGTGGCAAAATATCGCGATGTTGAGAACTTTGATGGTATTCTGCCTTTACGCCGCGGTGATCGACTCGGGCTGCGAAAACTGCTGCATTACTTTGCTGTCCGGTTTACCGGGAGCGAAATCGAGGAGACAATAATATGATCGACCTTCACACTCATACATTGTTCAGCGATGGGGAACTGATACCGGCCGAGCTGACCCGACGGGCCGCGGTGATCGGCTATCGGGCTATCGCTCTGACCGATCACGGGGATCTGTCGAACCTTGACTTGATTATTCCGCGAGTTGTCCGGGTTGCCGATGATCTTTCAGCGCAGTGGGGGCTCAAGGTTGTTCCCGGGATCGAATTGACCCATGTTCCGCCGGCCCAATATGAAGAGGCGACGGTTGAAGCCCGCAAGCTGGGAGCCCGAATCGTTAATGCTCACGGCGAAACAATTGTTGAGCCGGTCGCACCCGGGACAAACCGGGCCGCACTTGAGGCGGGGGTTGATATTTTGTCCCATCCCGGGCTGATCAACGATGATGATACTGCCTTGGCTGCCGAAAAGGGGATCTGCCTGGAGATTACGACCCGCAAGGGGCACAGCCTGACCAATGGTCATGTTGTGCTGATGGCCAGGAAACATGGTGCCAAGCTGGTCATCAATAACGACGCCCATGCGCCCGGTGATCTGCTCAAACCGGAGTTGATTCACCAGATCGCACTCGGTGCCGGAATGACCGAAGATGATATCGCCAGGGCCCTTAAAAATTCGGAAGCCCTGGCCGGTATATAACCAGAGAGGATAATATAGGACAGATGGATGATAAAGCTATTGAACTACTGAAGGAACTGGTCGAGGCGCCGAGCCCGTCCGGTTATGAACAGCCGGCACAACGGGTTTTCCGCAAGCACGTCGAACCGGTCGTTGATTCACTGCAGACCGATGTAATGGGTAATGTGATCGGCCGGGTCAACGCGGCCAGCGCCGATGCAGCAAAACTGATGCTGGCCGGGCATTGCGATGAAATCGGCTTCATGGTCAAGTATATTGATGAAAACGGGTTTCTCTTTTTTGCCCCGATCGGCGGTGTTGATGCCCACCTGGTCCCGGGCCAGCGCGTCAACGTTCATACTGCGACCGGCCCGGTCCGGGGGGTGGTCGGCAAAAAACCGATCCATCTGATGGATCCGAAAGAACGGGAATCGGTGGTCAAGTTCAAGGACCAGTTCATCGATATCGGATGTTCCGATAAAAAGATGGCTGAGAAACTCGTCGCAATCGGTGATCCGGTCACCTTCTCGGTCGGGCTTGAAAGACTGCAGGGGGAGCGGGTGACCTCACGCGCTTTTGATGACAAGATGGGGGCCTGGGTTGTTGCTCGTGTCTTGCAGGAGGTCAGTAAAAAAACGCCGCCGGTTCATTTCTACGGGGTCTCAACCGTACAGGAAGAGATCGGTTTGCGCGGCGCGACGACCAGTGCATTCGGTATTGATCCGGATATCGGTATTGCTGTCGATGTCACCTTCAGTTCCGATACACCGGGACTTAATATGATGGAAATTGGTGAGTTGGAGCTTGGCAAGGGACCGATTATCGCCCGGGGTGCCAATATCAATCCGACCCTTTTTGATCTGCTTGTGACAACAGCCAAAGAAGAGGCGATTCCGTACCAGGTCAGCGGTATGCCGAGAGCAACCGGTACCGATGCCAATGTTATCCAATTGGCGCGCAGCGGCGTAGCGGCCGGACTGATCGGTGTGCCTTTACGTTATATGCATTCGCCATCCGAGGTGCTGTCTCTGGCGGATCTCGAAAATACAGTACGATTGCTGGTCGGACTTATCTACCGAATAGAGTCAAAAAACATGTTCATCCCGAACTGAATGAAGGGCTCCCGGACGGGAGCCCTTCGCTGTTTCGGTGCAACTTTCAATAAGGGTAATATAATGAACAAACTGTCCGGTTTTTGCTTGACGTTGTACCGGTGCTTTTGTACCTTCTCTGATTAATATTTTGGCGAACGGTGATTTGTCAAAATAACCCGAACATAACGCTTTTCTTTCCCCAAGGAGTTTCCCATGTCGGACCCTGCTATCCGTGAAGGCCTTACCTTTGATGATGTCTTGCTTGTTCCCGCCCACTCGCAGGTCCTGCCCAAGGACGCCGACCTGTCAACCCAGCTGACTCCGACCCTGCGTCTGAATGTGCCGTTGCTTTCGGCCGCGATGGATACGGTCACTGAGGCACGGAGTGCAATCTGCATGGCCCGTGAAGGGGGGCTCGGCATTGTTCATAAAAACATGACGCCGAACGAGCAGGCGCTTGAAGTTGATCAAGTCAAGAAATCGGAAAGCGGCATGATTGTCGATCCGATAACCATGGATCCGGACCAGAAAATATTCGAAGCTCTCGAGGCGATGGAGAAATACCGGATCTCCGGAATTCCGATCACCAAGAACGGTAAGCTTGTCGGCATTTTAACGAATCGCGATTTGCGCTTCGAAACCAATTTCGAACAGCCGATTTCGAATGTCATGACCAAGGATAATCTGGTTACCGTGCCCCCCGGCACGACCCTGGAAGAAGCCAAGGAGCATCTGCACCGACACCGGATCGAAAAGCTTCTTGTCGTCGAGGATGACTATCGGCTTACCGGGCTGATTACGATCAAGGATATCGAGAAGGTTCGCAAATACCCCATTGCCTGCAAGGATGATTTCGGTCGACTGCGGGTCGGCGCCGCGGTCGGTGTCGGGCCGGATCGCGATGAGCGCCTGCAGGCCCTGATTGAAGCCGGAGTCGATGTCGTTGTTATTGATACTGCGCATGGCCATTCGCAAGGTGTGCTCGATGCTATTCGTGACACCAAGATCAACTTTCCCGAGTTGCAGTTGATTGCCGGAAATATTGGCACAGCCGATGCGGCCGAGGCCCTGATAAAAGCTGGTGCCGATTCGGTCAAGGTCGGAATCGGGCCGGGATCGATCTGCACGACCCGGGTTGTTGCCGGGGTCGGGATACCGCAGATTACGGCGATTTCCGATGTTGCCAGAGTTGTCGGGAAAAAGGGGGTCCCGCTGATTGCCGATGGCGGCATCAAATACTCCGGGGAACTGCCAAAAGCGATTGCCGCCGGTGCCGACGTTATCATGATTGGCTCATTGTTTGCCGGTACCGACGAGTCACCGGGTGAAACCATCCTCTACCAGGGGCGGACCTACAAAACCTATCGCGGCATGGGCAGCCTTGGCGCGATGAAGCTGGGGAGCAAGGATCGCTATTTCCAGGAGGACGTCCAGACCGATACCAAACTTGTCCCGGAAGGGATTGAAGGACGGGTTCCTTATCGCGGTTCGCTTTCGGCAAATATCCACCAGATGCTGGGTGGTTTGCGTTCCGGCATGGGCTACACCGGTTGCGCGACAATCGCCGACCTCAAGAAAAACGGCCAGTTCATGCGCATCACCAACGCCGGTTTACGTGAGTCGCATGTGCATGACGTTGCGATTACCCATGAAGCACCGAATTACCGGGTTGAGCGTGGCAATTGATAATGGTTGATATCCATTCTGAAAAAATCCTGATTCTTGATTTCGGATCACAGTATACCCAGCTGATCGCCCGGCGGGTGCGTGAGGCACATGTCTACTGTGAACTGCATCCGTTTGACATGGCGCTCGATGAAATCAAATCGTTTAATCCCAAAGGAATTATTCTGTCCGGCGGGCCGAAGTCGGTTTACGACAATGGCGCTCCGGTCATCGACGGGGAGTTGTTCGAGCTTGGTGTTCCGGTTCTCGGCATATGCTACGGCATGCAGCTGGTAGCGAACCATTTTGGCGGCAAAGTCGTACCGGCCGGCAAACGGGAGTATGGTCATGCCGATCTGTACGCCAAAAATACACCCGGCCCGCTGTTTGATTCATTTTTTGTCGACGGCCACAGCCCGGTCTGGATGAGTCACGGCGACCATGTTGAGCTGATTCCACAAAACTTTGAAGTTGTTGCTGCAACCGACAACGCCCCGGTCTGTGCCATTCAGGATGTCGAACGCAACCTCTATGGTGTTCAGTTCCACCCGGAGGTTAATCATACCCCGCGGGGCGAGCTTCTGATCGACACCTTCGTCCGTAAAATTTGCAATTGTACCGGTCAGTGGACACCTGGGCAGATCATTGAGGATGCGGTTGCCCGGATCCGTCAACAGGTCGGTGCGGAGCATGTTATCCTCGGCCTTTCCGGCGGCGTCGATTCCTCGGTCGCAGCCGGCCTGATCTACAAGGCGATCGGCGATCAGCTGACTTGTGTCTTTGTCGATAACGGCCTGCTCCGCCTCGGTGAAGGGGACCAGGTTATGGCGACCTTCGCTGAAAACCTCGGGGTTAAGGTGCTCCGGGTCGACGCCGAAGACCGTTTTCTCGAAAAGCTGGCAGGGGAGTCCGATCCGGAAAAGAAACGGAAGATTATCGGCAATCTTTTCGTTGATATTTTCGAGGAGGAGTCGAAGAAAATCACTGATGCCAAATGGCTCGCCCAGGGAACAATCTACCCGGATGTGATTGAGTCGGCCGGCGCCAAAACCGGCAAGGCGCACAACATCAAGAGCCATCACAATGTCGGCGGTCTGCCCGATTATATGACGTTGAAGTTGCTTGAGCCGTTGCGCGAGCTGTTCAAGGACGAGGTCCGGGCGATCGGTGAAGAACTCGGGCTGCAGCATCGCATGGTCTGGCGGCATCCTTTCCCGGGGCCGGGGCTCGGGGTCCGTATTCTCGGTGAGGTAAAAAAAGAGTATGCCGATATCCTCCGTCTGGCCGACAATATCTTTATTGAGGAGCTCTACCGGACCGGGCATTACGACAAGATCAGCCAGGCCTTCGCCGTCTTTTTGCCGGTCAAGAGCGTCGGCGTCATGGGCGACGGGCGTACGTACGAATATGTCATCGCCCTGCGCGCGGTCGAAACCAGGGATTTCATGACCGCCGGCTGGTATCCGCTACCTTATGCCGATATGGCCCGGATCAGTAACCGGATCATTAATGAAGTCAAGGGCGTCAATCGCGTCACCTATGATATCTCTTCAAAACCGCCGGCAACAATTGAGTGGGAGTGATGTGAAATTAAAATTCGGGGACACATAGCTTATGTGTCCCCGAATCGTTTCAGGTGGAACCATGTCTGATCAGGTTACGACAATTCAGGAGTTAAAGGAACGGATGTCCCGATTCGTTCACGAGCGGGACTGGGAACAGTTTCATACGCCGAAGAACCTTTCGATGTCGATCGCCATCGAGGCAGCCGAGTTGATGGAACATTTTCAGTGGTTGACGGTCGAGCAGTCGAAAAACCTTGACCCGGAAGCGTTACTTGATATCCGCGAGGAACTGGCGGATATCGTGATCTATGCACTCTCGCTTTCCAACTTTCTGAATATTGATCTGGCCGAGGCGATTATCGACAAGATGGAAAAGAATATCCGCAAGTACCCGAAGGATAAAGTTCGCGGCAAGTCACACAAGTATACCTATTACCGGGACGAGCATGGCGACGAATAGGAAGCCGGGGAAGCCGGCCAAGAAATACAGCCAGGCGGCCCGCCTGCATGATGTCATCCGTATCCTTGAGGCCCGGTACGGGGCGACGGTCGAGGAACTGGCCGAGGAGTGCCAGGTTCATCGCCGGACTATTTTTCGCGATCTGCAGGCGATTGCCGACGCCGGATATCCACTGGTTCGCGAGCCGGAGGATGATGGCCGGGTCCTCTATCGATTCATGACCGGGTTCAAGTCGATTCCGCCGATTACCTTTTCACTTGATGAATTGATGACCCTTTATCTCTGCCGCGGCCAGCTCGATTTTCTGAGCGGAACCCCATTCCATGACGACCTCGATGCTATCTTCGGTAAAATCCGGTCATCTCTGCGGCCGAGTTCTGTTGCCCATCTCGAGCGGATCGCCGAAGCTTCGGCGCCCCGTTTTCAGGGAGTCCGCGATTATCGCGACAAAAAGGAGATGCTCGGCGAATTGCGCCGGGCACTGCTTTACCAGTACCGCTGTCAGATTGAGTATGCGCCGCCGAATCGTGACGCCGATATTTACGAATTTGACCCTTATACGCTCCTGTTTTTCAAGGACTCTCTTTATCTCGGAGGTTTTGCTCATAACCGCAACGGGTTGCGCCTTTTTCTGGTCGATCGGATCCGATCGGTCACCGTGACAAAAGAACGTTTTGAGGTTCCTGGGTCTTACCGGGTTGATGATCTGACCGGCAGTGCTTTTGGTTTGGTTGATGACACGCCGATGTCGGTGAAAATCCGGTTCATGCCGGCCGTCGCCCACCTGATACGCGAACGGACCTGGCATCCAAATCAGAAACTGCATCAAGATGATGATGGGTCGGTACTGCTTGAATTCGAAGCAGCCGGCGCCAAGGAGATCCTCGCCTGGGTGTTCTCCTTTTTACCGCATGTTGACATCCTGCAGCCGCCCGAGTTGAAAGAACGATTTCGTACCGTACTGACCGAATCACTCAAAAACACCTAGTGACTTATTCTGTCTCTGCCTCGACTGATAGTTAAGCTACACAGTTTTTCAACAGGAGGTGACGGTATGATTTGGCTCGATATTTGTGATGATCAGGGTAATGCTCTCTATTTCGATATGCACCATGTTGAACGACGCCGGGTCGGTCGGCGCTGGCAGTATGCGGTCAGTGGCATCTGCGGCAACGGTTTGTTTGAGGTTTCGGTACTGGTGGAACCGAACGAAGAGGGCGAAGTCACCTACATCGATTTGTCCGCCGGGTCGTCTTGCGGCCGACAGTTGCTGTCGAGGCTAGATTCGACTCAACTCGAGTATGAACTGCTCGATATTGCGCATCAGCAGTGTGATTCAGGGGTCTCAGGAGGCAAGGAACAGCCGCATTGGTTCAGGGCATCGGCGCCCACAGTTTGCGAAGAGAATCCGCTCTGGTCAAGACCGGTCTGAATCGTTGCTTTTTCCCCGGAGCTGCGGTAAAACAGTAAAAATTTTCGGGGAAATATCGATGCGTAAAATTGTTCTTGCTTCCACCAGCCCTTATCGGCGCAATCTTTTAAGACAACTCGAGATTCCCTTTGTTGTCTCGTCGCCGCTCTATGTTGAGAAGCTGGACCAGGGGGTTGCTCCCGAGTTGCTGGTCAAACACCTCTCTTTCTGTAAAGCCGAAAGCCTGCAGAAGCATTTTCCCGATTCACTGATTATCGGTGCCGACCAGGTTTTTGTCGATCCGCGGAGCCGTGTTCTTGGCAAGCCGGCCGGCCGTGAAGAAGCGATTCTTCAGTTAAAGGCGATGGTCGGGCAACGCCACACGTTTTATACCGGGGTCACTGTTTTCGACGCCGAAACCGGTGAGGCCGCTTCTGATTATTCCGAATATTCAGTGACCCTCCGTCAACTGAGTGATCAGCAGATCGCCTCGTATGTCGACCGGGAATCGCCATATGATTGTGCCGGCGCTTTCCGGGTTGAAGGCCTCGGCATTACATTGATGGAGAAGATGGAAGGGGAAGACTACAACAGTCTGATCGGTCTGCCGCTCATCAAGTTGACGGCACTGCTTGAGCGTTTCGGTATTGAAATTCTGTAGTCTGTTAGCTTGACCGTCCGGCTTCGCCGGTGCTAATATGATCCCGCCGTGAAGCCGCTTTCGCAACCTTGGCAATTCTGTTGCGCAAGTCGGTTTTTTCTCTTTAAACTTCAATACTTGTATCGATCCTTACTCCGATGAGACACGCTGACTTCGTACATCTGCATCTGCACACCCAGTATTCCCTTCTTGATGGGGCGATCAAGATACCCGATCTGGTGAAAAGGGCGCATGACCTGCATATGCCGGCTCTGGCGATCACAGATCATGGCAACATGTTCGGCGCCCTCGAATTTCACCTCGTAGCGGTGAAAGCCGGGGTCAAACCGATCATTGGCTGTGAAATCTATGTCGCCCCGGGTTCCAGATTCGACAAGACCGGTGTGCGTGGTTCGGGCGAAGCATCGCATCACCTGATTTTTCTCTGCATGAACCAGACCGGTTACAAAAACCTCTGCCATCTTGTCTCGAGCGCCTATCGCGAAGGTTTTTACTATCGGCCCCGGATCGACTGGGATCAGCTCCAGGATCATAATGAGGGACTGATCGCCCTGTCGGCCTGTCTCGGTGGTGAATTGCCGTCGCTGCTGATGGATAACAAGTACGATCAGGCTCTGATCCGGGCTCGAGAGATGGCAGCGATCTTTGATAATGGTCGTTTTTATCTCGAACTGCAGGAAAACTTTATTCCGGAACAGAAAGTCGCCAATGAAGGTCTGATCCGGCTTTCGCAGGAAGCCGGCTTGCCGCTGGTTGCAACCAACGATTGTCATTACCTGACCCGGGAAGCGGCTTATGCGCACGAGGTGCTGCTCTGCATTCAGACCGGCAAGACGATGGATGATCAAAACCGGATGCGTTTCCATAATGACGAATTCTATGTCAAGTCACCCGAGGAGATGGCGAAGCTCTTTTTCCATGTCCCGGAGGCTCTGCACAACACCGTCGAAATAGCCGAACGCTGTAATCTCGATTTCGATTTCAAAACCTACCATTTCCCGCAATATGAAAAGCCTGAAGACCAAAGCCTTGATGATGTTCTCGATGAACAGGCATGGGTTGGGCTTGAGGAACGGCTTGATGAAATCCGGAAACGACGCAAGGATTTTGAAGAGGAGGATGTTAAAAAGTACCGGCATCGTCTCGAAAAGGAGCTCGACTGTATCAAGCAGATGGGGTTTCCCGGTTATTTCCTGATTGTTGCCGATTTTATCAACTGGGCCAAGGATCGTGACATTCCGGTCGGTCCGGGGCGCGGTAGCGCCGCCGGGAGCCTGGTTGCTTACGCCCTGCGGATTACCGATATCAATCCGATTCCGTACCACCTGCTGTTCGAACGCTTTCTCAATCCGGAGCGGGTCAGTATGCCGGATATCGACGTCGACTTCTGTATCTATGGTCGCGAGGATGTCATCAAATATGTCCGCGATCGTTATGGCGAACATAATGTTGCACAGATCATCACTTTCGGAACAATGCAGGCCAAGGGGGTCATTCGTGATGTCGGGCGTGCCCTGAATCTCCCTTACGGAGATGTCGATCGTATCGCCAAGCTGGTCCCGAATCAGCTCGGGATTACCCTGGGTGAAGCCCTGCAAAAGGAGCCGCAGCTCAAGGATGTCAGCAAACGGGACGCCAAGAGCAAGCAGCTGGTCGATATCTCCCTGAAGCTCGAGGGATTGACCCGGCACGCGTCAACCCATGCCGCCGGGGTTGTCGTCACGCCGAAGGCCCTGACCGAGTATCTGCCGCTCTATTCCGATCCGAAAACAGGGGCCCAGGTTACCCAGTATTCGATGAAATATGTCGAGAAGATCGGTCTGGTCAAGTTTGACTTTCTCGGTCTGAAGACCCTCACCGTAATCGATAATTGTCTCAAGCATGTGCGCAAGGCTAATCCTGATTTTAATCTGGGTCTCGTGTCCGATGACGATCCCGCGACCTATGAACTGTTGTCCCGCGGCGAGACAACCGGCGTCTTTCAGCTTGAATCAAGCGGCATGAAGGAGCTTCTGGTCAAGCTTAAGCCGAACTGTTTTGAAGATATCATCGCGGTCTGTGCCCTCTACCGGCCCGGTCCGCTCGGCTCCGGCATGGTTGATGATTTTATCCTGCGCAAGCATGGCAAAAAGAAGATCGTTTACGACTTTCCTGAGCTTGAACCGATCCTCAAGGATACCTACGGAATTATCGTTTACCAGGAACAGGTTATGCAGATTGCCCAGGTCCTTGCCGACTACACCCTCGGCGGTGCCGACCTGCTGCGTCGCGCCATGGGCAAGAAGGTTCGCGAGGAGATGGCCGAGCAGAAGGAGATTTTCCTCGCCGGGGCGAAAAAGAAGAACCTCAATATCAAGAAGGCGACCGCTGTTTTTGATCTGATGGAAATGTTTGCCGAGTACGGCTTCAACAAGTCACATTCGGCGGCGTATGCACTGATTGCTTTTCAGACAGCCTACCTGAAAACCCATTACCCGGTTGAGTTTATGGCTGCGCTGCTGACCGAGGATATGGAAAATACCGACAAGGTCATCAAGAATATCAGCGAAGTCCGGGCTATGGGGATCGATGTGCTGCCACCCGATATTAATGAATCGCTACGTTCATTTACCGTACATGATAACGCGATTCGTTTCGGCCTCGGTGCGGTCAAGGGCGTCGGGGCCGCGGCCCTCGAGTCTATCGTCGAGGTCAGAAAGGACGAGCCATATCAGAGCCTTTCCGATTTTTGTGAACGGGTTGATCTGCGAAAAGTGAACCGCCGGGTTATCGAGGCCTTGATCAAGTGCGGTGCCTTTGATTCGCTCGGCGGCAAGCGGGCCCAGTTTATAGCCATTCTTGATGATGCGATCGACCTCGGACAGAAAATGCAGAAGGAGAAAGAGACCGGACAGGAATCTTTGTTCGGAACCGAGGAACTCGTCTCGCAGGGTGGAAACGGCTACGGCACTCTTCCCGATATCGACGAATGGGCTGAAAATATCCTGTTGACCAACGAAAAAGAAGCTCTCGGTTTTTACATTACCGGTCATCCGCTGGCCCGGCACAGCGACGCAATCAAACGTTTTGCGACTTGTGATACGGCCAGCCTCAGTGAACGGGCCGATCGGAGCGAGGTCAGGGTTTGTGGTCTGGTTGCCGGGATCAAGGAGCTGGTAACGAAGAGGGGTGATCGCATGGCCCGGATTACCCTTGAGGATATGACCGGATTTGTCGAAACAACGATTTTCACGGAGGTCTACCAGGCCTCGGCCGAACTGCTGAATGGCGACGAACCACTTCTGGTAACCGGTACCCTCGAGATAGGCGAAGAGAGTTGCAAAATTCTCGCTACCGAGGTGATTCTGCTGCGCGATGTCAAGGAGAAGCAGACCTCGCGAGTTCACTTCCGGCTTTCAACGCCGGGGCTTGACAAGGATCAGCTCCGTCAATTGCGGGATCTGCTGCTCAAGCACCGCGGAGAATGTGATGCCATGCTGCATATGGTGATTCCGAATCGGAGCGAGACGATGATTAAATTGCCGGAAAACCTTAAAGTTGCAGCAACCGATCAATTAATGGATGATACCGAACGTCTTTTCAGCTACAATGTCGTGACGTTTGAATAGAAACAGGAGCTATTTACATGCAATTTTTTCTTGATTTTGAAAAGCCGCTTGTAGAATTGCGTAAAAAGATTAACGAACTGCGTGATTACTCAACCGACAGTGTCGATTTTTCCGGCGAATTGCAAAAGCTGGAAAAAAAGGCTGAAAAGTTGCGCAAGGATATTTTCTCCAACTTGACCCGCTGGCAGCGGACCCAGTTGGCCCGTCATCAGGCCCGTCCCTATACTCTCGATTATATTGACCTGATGTTCACCGATTTTTTTGAAGTCCACGGTGATCGTAATTTTCGTGACGATCCGGCCCTGGTTTGTGGCTTTGCCCGTTTTGATGGTCAGCCTTGTGCCGTAATCGGACATCAGAAAGGTCGTGATACCAAGGAAAAGGTCTACCGCAACTTCGGTATGCCGAACCCGGAAGGGTATCGCAAGGCGCTGCGGGTTATGCAGATGGCCGAGCAATTCGGGCTGCCGATCTTTACTTTTGTTGATACTCCCGGGGCCTTTCCCGGTATCGGCGCCGAAGAGCGCGGCCAGGCCGAGGCAATAGCCCGCAACCTGCGCGAGATGGCCGACCTCAAGGTGCCGGTCATCGTTACGGTCACTGGCGAGGGTGGCTCCGGTGGGGCGCTGGCCCTTGCCGTCGGCAACAAGGTTATGATGATGGAGTATTCGGTCTACGCCGTAATTTCTCCGGAAGGATGTGCTGCAATTCTCTGGAATGACGGCGCTCTCGGCCCGCAGGCGGCCGAAGCCCTGAAGTTGACTGCCAAGGATGTTGACGAGCTCGGTTGTGTCATTGATGATGTTATTCCTGAACCGGAAGGTGGGGCTCACAATGATCCGAAACAGGCGGCTGCCAATGTCAAGGATTACCTGAAGAAACACCTTGACGAGTTGCAGAAGATGTCTCCCGAGGAACTGGTTGAACAGCGTTATCAGAAATACCGGGCAATGTCCCGGATTGAGGAATAGCAGGACGGAGAATCCTGATGATGGCTGGAAAACGTTTCGACGTTGTCGGTCTCGGTCAGTGTTCTTTTGATATACTCGGGCATTGCGGTCAGTTTCCCGGGGTCGACCAGAAAACCGAACTCGATCAATTGACACATCAGGGCGGTGGGCCAGTGGCCACCGCCCTTGTTGCATTGTCGCGCCTGGGCGCCGGGGTCGCATTTTGCGGTCGCACAGGTGATGACGAATATGGGGACCGCATTCGCCAGGGACTGCAGGCCGAAGGGGTCGATTGTACTTCTTTGCTGGTCGGGCAGAATGCCACCAGTCAGGTCGCTTTTATCGCTGTTGAAGAAACCGGCTGCCGCAATATTTTCTGGCATCGCGGCACGGCTGAACCGTTGTCCCGGGATGAACTGGATCCAGATCTGATCGGAAGTTGTCGTATTCTTCATCTCGATGGTCTGCAGCACGAAGCATCGTTGGCGGCTGCGCATTTGGCCCGTGAGCAAGGGGTTGTAACAGTCCTTGACGGTGGTTCGGTTCGTGATGGGACGCTCGAGCTGTTGCCGTGGATCGATCATCCGGTGGTCAGTGAGAAATTTTCTGAACAGTTGTTGCCAGGTGGTTCGGTTCAACAGAAGCTCGAACGTCTCCTGTCATTCGGTGCTGTGGCGGCAACTGTGACCTTGGGTGCCCAGGGGAGCTGGTCCTGTCAACGGGAAGGGAAGCCTTTTCATCAGCCGGCCTTTACAGTCGATACGGTAGATACCACCGGTTGCGGTGATGTTTTTCATGGCGCCTATATTTACGGTTTGTTGAACGGGTGGGAGCTGGTTCGCATTGCAAGGTTCTCCGCGGCAGCCGCTGCGTTAAAATCTCGTCAGTTAGGTGGCCGTTCAGCGATACCTAACTTAAATGAATTAATGTTATATTTAAATGTAAATAAATCTTAAATAACTATAATGAATACGAATTAGAAATAACTATAATAAATAAGGTTTATAATAAATGTATTTAATAAAAAAAATGATTAATAAAACATTAATTATGTTCATTTTAAGTATAATTATATCATGTGCACCGAGTTATCAGGTTTCGGTTGTTGAAACACCATCGAACAGGCAGCTTCAGGGCCATCAAAAGCCTTACATTGTTAACGGCAAACGTTACGATCCGCTCAGCAGCCATTCCGGATTCGTGGAAGAGGGAATGGCGAGCTGGTACGGCAAGAAGTTTCATGGGCGCAAGACCAGCAACGGTGAGATTTACAACATGTACGCCATGACGGCTGCACATAAAACACTGCCGATGGGCGTTTATGTTCGGGTGACCAACAAGTTGACCGGGCAACGATCGGTCGTTCGGGTCAATGACCGCGGGCAGTTTGTGGCCGGCCGGATTATTGATCTTTCCTATTCGGCGGCCAAACAGGTCGGCGTGGTCGGGCCCGGAACCGCCCCGGTTCGGATTGAAGCGCTCGGTTTCCGGGCCGACGACAAGCCGTCTTCACAACCTGTTTATACCCAGCCAAAAAGTTACGATATCGGTACTTTTGCCGTGCAGGTCGGTGCCTTCTCGGTGCGCGCCAATGCCGAACGCCTGGCCACAAAAATGCGCAGCCAGTATGGACACGCCCGGATCAACGAGGGGTGGGTCAAGGGGAAGAAATTCTACCGAGTCTGGGTCGGGCAATTCCCATCTCTTGAACTGGCCGAGAATATCAAGCTCAAGTTCAATGGCGGTTTCGTGATTGCCATCGAGTAGCCGGCCATGACCGGTCCGGAAGTAAGTTGGTCATGCTCCCTGCCTGACGGGACGCTTGTCCAGCCAGCTGTCATCAGGTTTTCTCAGGGTTTTCCGGAGTTATTCTTTTTTAACAAGACCGTGCTGAATTCATCCAGCATCCGGTTCCGGATGAGCTCGCAACCGCCCCGTTGATAGCTCTGCCGAACATCAAAGTTGTATTCCCAGAGAATCCCTGACAGGAGGAGCCACCCTCCCGGTTTGACTTTGGCAACAAGGTCTGTGCAGACATCGAGCAGGATGTCACCGTAAATATTGGCAAGTATAAAATCGAACCCTTCTGCGCCGACGTTTGCCAGGGTGCCACAATGGTGAGCGACCCTGTCGCCGATACCGTTCAATTCACAATTCGTGCGACCACTTGCAACGGCATCCTGTTCTATATCGATACAGAGGCCATCTACCGCGCCGAGCTTTGCTGCCGCGATCGCAAGGATGGCGGTGCCGCTGCCGAGATCAAGAAAAGTTTTGCCCGTCAGGTCGAGCCCTTCCATCAGCTCGATGCAGCTGGCCGTGGTTTCATGCTCACCGGAACCGAAGGCGCCGCGCGCCATGATAATATCGATCCGTTCTTCCTCCGGAGGTGTGTCGGGGGCCACAATACGGAATTGTTTGCCGATGTAAAACGGTTGGTAATTCATTTCATGTTACGCAGACGAAGTCTGTCCCTTCGGTGAGACCCATTTCGGCACATTTTTTCCTGACCAGTGGCCGGGCGCCGCGGGCGCCGATGGTAATCAGCATCGGACCGCAGCCCGGGCGCAGGGAATCGGGGTTGGTGACGGCGGCCTGGTGGATGGTCTGGCCGATCTTGTTCGGATCGATATCAATCCAGTGTACGACCCTGATTCCGGCGGCTTTTAGGACCTTGCGCCAGGCTTTTCCTTCCTGCCCGGTCCCCCAGAGGGTAACGGTGTCGTGTCCCTTGAGATAACTTTCCCTGAGGTAGTGCACCTTGCAGCGCCGGAACGAATCGAGGGAAAACTCGTCGGCCAGGTGAGTCAGGCGGATCTTGTGCTCGCGCCAGAAAAAGAGAGTTTCAGGAATCCGGGCAAACCTGTAGCCTGCCAGCGCCATCCGTAGCCAGAGATCGTAATCTTCGCCCCAGCTGTTATCCTGATAGCCGCCGACCTGATCGACCGCATTTTTTCTATACATGACGCTCGGTTGCGTGACCGGTGATTCGACGAACAGATCACGCATCATCAGTTGATGACTGGTCAGGGAATTCTGCCATTGTTCGTAGTGGCGCATGCCACCCTGGACAACATGGGTCGGAAAATAGCGGATTTTAGTCGCGACCAGGGAAATGTCCTGATTTTCGTGCAGGAAATTAGCCTGTTTTGCCAGCCGTTTTGGATGGCAGATGTCATCTCCATCCATGCGGGCGATCACGTCTGCCTGGCATCTGTCTGTCCCGAAAACAAGGGCGTTGACCAGACCGGCCGGTTGACGGATAAAAGGCTTAATCCTTTTGTCTTCACCGGCATGCCGCTTCAGGATTTCCGCGGTACCGTCATCTGACCCGTCATCAACGGCAATCAGCTCCCACTCCTCGTAGGTTTGCCGCCGCAGGGAAATGAGTGCGGCTTCAAGGTAACGTTCCTCGTTGCGCACCGACATCAGGATTGAAACACCGGGACGTGTCATAAAGTGCCGGATCGGAGCAGGTAAAGGATGATGGTGTAGGTCAAGGCTGAGAGGAGGGTCGAGAGCATGACGATCGATCCGGCCAGTTCGGCGTCCCCATTGAGTTCAGCTGCCATGATGTAGTTGGCCGTCGCTGCCGGGGTAGCGGCGATCAGGATGCCGATGCTGTAATCCATACCGGTCACTCCAAAAATTTTCAGTAGAACGATTGTTATCAGCGGCAGAATGATTAATTTGCCGGTGCTGGCGAGAAAGGTGGTGACAATGTCGCCCTTCAGTTTTTCCAGGGAGAAGCCGCCACCGATCGCAATCAGGGCCAGCGGCAGGGTCATGCCGGTCGTTATTTGCAGGCTGCGTTCGGCGATCAACGGTAGTGGGATTGCGAGAAAACTCCAGATGATGCCGGCGGCCGAGGCGAGGATCAGCGGGTTGAGAATCAGTTGTTTCAACCAGAACCGTGCACCGGTATGGTTGCCGCTCCCCCGGTGCGGTAACAGCAAGGCGATAATGGCAAAAAAATTCAGGAACGGTACGATGAAGCCCATCAGGATGCCGGCTCTGGTCAGGCCGACTTCACCAAAAGCGTTCATAGCTATGGCGAGTCCGACATAGGCAATATTTCCGCGGAAGGATCCCTGGCTGAAGACACCGTGAACCTCGGCCGGGTATTGTCTCAATCTTGCATAACCGAAAGAGATGAGAAAGAGGAGGGCGATGCCGATGATCGAGGCGACGACAAGTTTGATATTAAAATTGGCAGAGAAGTTGGCAGTCCCGATCTTGTAGAAAAGCAGCAGCGGCAAGGCGAGATAATAAACCAGTCGATTGGTGTGCTGGACGAAATTTATATCGATCAGCCCGATTCGGCGAAGCAGGGTTCCGAGACCGATCACAATAAAGACCGGTAGGACGATATTCAGGATTTCAACAAACAGGGCCATAAATTCTCCAGTAATTACAGGAGAATAACCTACCCGATATCCGGATGTCCATGCTGAATCGTCAACCGAAGCTGCAAAAAGGTATCGTTGACGGGCGATCTATTGTAGAATATTCATCAGTAATTTTCAGGAGCAGAGAGCGTCATGAATCGTCAGGTAATCATAAAATCAGCCATCATTATTCTGCTGGTCGTCATCATCACCGCCCTGCATTACCTGACCTCGACCACACTGCACCAGTTTCATGATATCTACAGGCGTCTTTACTATATTCCGATCATTCTCGGCGGCCTCTGGTTTACCTTGGGTGGTGGTCTTTCGACAGCCGTTCTGGTTTCTATCGTCTATGCGCCGCATGTCTTGTTCCAGTGGCAGCACTGGCCCGGTACCGAACTGGAGCAATATCTCGAGATCCTGCTCTACAACGTTATTGGACTTCTGACCGGGCTGTTGTCGCAACGCGAGCAGAGACAGAAAAAAAGATACCAGAAAACATCGGAACAGCTCGAGAAGAGCTACGACAAGCTGCGGCATCAGGCAGATGAACTGCTCGAGATTGAAGAACAGCTGCGCCGGGCCGACCGGCTTTCGGCGCTCGGTGAGCTGTCGGCCGGGATGGCTCACGAGATCAGGAATCCGCTTGGATCTATCCGCGGAACCGCAGAAATTATCAGGGACGGAATTGACAAGAAGGATAAGCGGTACGAATTTGCGGAAATACTGGTCAAGGAAGTCGACCGTCTCGATGGAGTCGTTCGCGACTTTCTGAACTTTGCCCGACCGTCGGCGGTCGGACAAAGTTCTGTGCCGATCTGCGAAGCCTTGACCGAAGTCGTCACCCTGACCCGTCAACAGGCGATTAAAAACAACGTCGAGATTAACCTGGCCCCGGTAACCCGGCCGGCACTGGTTGCCGGCGATCTCGAACATTATAAGCAGGCTTTTTTGAACCTTGTTCTCAACGCCCTGCAGGTGATGCCGGATGGCGGTAAAATCGACATT
Source organism: Desulfuromonas sp. (assembly GCA_002869615.1). Classification (NCBI taxonomy): domain Bacteria; kingdom Pseudomonadati; phylum Thermodesulfobacteriota; class Desulfuromonadia; order Desulfuromonadales; family Desulfuromonadaceae; genus Desulfuromonas; species Desulfuromonas sp. The sequence continues at coordinate 82,451 of PKUH01000004.1, forward strand.
TCATGCGCGGAAACCGGCGAAAGCCTGAAGATTTTTTTCAATGATTCCGGCCCGGGGATCCCGGTCGAACTTCATGACCGGATTTTTAACCCTTTTTATACAACAAGGAGTGACGGTACCGGTCTTGGTCTGGCAATTACCCACCGGATTATCGACAGCAATGGCGGTAAACTGTCGGTCGAAAGTTTGCCGGGAAGAGGAGCAACATTTATTGTTGAACTGCCGCTCTGGAAGGGGAGGGAGGCATGAGCAGAAACAAGCCGGTCGTGCTGATTATTGATGATGATGATTCGTTGCGACGGGTCATGGAATTCACTCTGCATGAAGCCGGCCACAGGGTCCTAACGGCTGCCAGTGGCGAAGATGGCCTCGCCATCTTCCGCAGCATGGAGCCGGCCGTTGTCATTTCTGATATTCAGATGCCAGGGATCTCCGGCTATGACGTCCTGAAAAAGATCAGAGCCGAAAATACAGAGACCCTGATCGTCATGATTACCGCATTTGCGACGGTCGAGCAGGCGGTAAAGGCAATGAAGGATGGCGCTTTCGATTACATTACCAAGCCGTTCAGCAAGGATGAACTGGCCATGGTAGTTGAGCGGGCGCTCTCCTTTCGCGGCCTGAAGAATGAGAACGCGCGACTGCGTCAACAACTCGATGACCGGAACAGTTTCGATCACCTGATCGGAATCTCTGATGCCATGCAGCAGGTCTTTTCAATGGTCCGCCGGGTCGCGGCAACGGATGCAACGGTATTGATCGGCGGTGAAAGCGGAACCGGAAAGGAACTGGTTGCCCGGGCCATTCATAATAACAGTGACCGGGTTGATGCGCCTTTTGTTCCGATCAACTGCGCCGCCATTCCGCGGGAATTGCTCGAGAGTGAACTGTTCGGTCATCGCAAGGGTTCTTTTACCGGTGCGGTCAGTGATCGCATCGGTAAATTTGAACAGGCCGATGGCGGAACGCTGTTCCTCGATGAAGTCGGTGAAATGCCGTTAGATCTGCAGCCAAAGTTACTGCGGGTTCTTCAGGGGATGGAGATCGAGCCGGTCGGCTCCGGACAGCTCCGGAAAGTAGACGTCCGGGTTGTTGCCGCATCGAACATCAATCTTGAGCAGGCAATTGACGAAAAAAGATTCCGTGAAGACCTCTATTACAGACTCTCGGTTGTCCCGCTAAGCCTTCCGGCCCTGCGCGAGAGGAAAGAGGATATCCCGGTTCTGACCCGTTTTTTTCTCAATCGATATGCCGACCAGAAGCTGCAGATGGCAGATGAGGCACTGGCTGCTTTACGAAATTACGACTGGCCCGGCAATGTGCGGGAACTTGAAAATGCGATTGAGCAGATGATAATCATGCGCCAGGGTGATTTGCTCGGAATCGAAGATCTGCCGGACAAGATCAACAGCCACCGGTCGGTACCCCGGTCCTCGGCTGTCGTCAATCTTCCTGCGGACGGTTACCCGCTGGCCGAACTGGAAAAAGAAGCTGTTGTTCAGGCCCTTGAATATTGTGGCTGGAATCAGACGAAAGCGGCCCGTTTTCTCCGGGTTCCCCGGCATACCCTGGTCTATCGAATGGAAAAGTATGAATTGAAAAAAGTAAATCGGAATTGAGGTTGTAACGAAATGATTTTGCGGAAATGTGTTTTGCCGGCGGCGCTGTTCTTTTCGCTGATCTGTCTCCTGCCGATGGCGGGCAAAGCTTCGGAGTTGAGGCGTTCACCGGTTGTCGATGTCGTCGCCAAGGCCGGTCCGGCGGTTGTTAATATCCGGACTGAGCAGATTATCAAGCGCCGCGGTTCACCGCTGTTCGGATTCGGTGACAGTTTTTTCGAAGAGTTCTTTCGGGGGTTTGGTCCGACCCGGGTTTACAAAACCCAGTCTCTCGGATCCGGCGTTATTGTCGACTCTCGCGGCTATATTCTGACCAATGCGCACGTCATCGAGCAGGCTTCAAAAATTTATGTTGCGCTTTCAGGCAAACAGAAAGAGATCGAGGCGACTCTGGTCGGCGTGCATGAAAAACTTGATCTGGCTGTGATCAGGATCGCGGAAGGGGATGATTACCCTTTTCTCAAGCCGGGCCGTGCGAATGACCTGATTCTTGGTGAAACCGTCATCGCTATCGGCAATCCGCTCGGACTCGGTAACTCGGTGACCACCGGCGTCGTCAGCTCGACTCATCGACGGGTGCCGATGTCCGATGGCATCGTTGGCCATTTCATTCAGACCGATGCCCTGATCAATCCGGGCAACTCGGGTGGACCATTGCTCAATATTGAAGGAGACCTGATCGGCATCAATACGGCGATTGCCAGCCAGGCCCAGGGGATAGGCTTCTCGATTCCGATTGATCTGGCAAAAAGGATTGTCAGCGACCTGATTGATTTCGGCAAAGTGCGCAAGCCTTATCTTGGTTTGCTGCCCGGAAATGTCAACCGGGCCCTGGTTCGTTCACGGGGTATTGGCGGGGTTCTGGTCACCGATGTCGATATAGGTTCGCCGGCCGGTCAAGCCGGGTTTTCTCTGGCTGATGTTATTCTCGATCTGGACGGAATGCCGGTTGAAAGTCCGGCAGAACTGATGCAGGTTCTCGACTCCTATACTCCCGGACACCGGGTCGTGTTCAAAGTGTTGCGTGGTCAGGATGAAATCACCCTCTCGGCATTACTGACGGAAATGCCGGAGAATTATGGTCTCAGATACAGCAGACAACTCTTCGGCCTGGTTGTCCAGGCTTCAGCCCGGGGAGTTGTCGTTGACAAGGTCGTGGAAGATTCCTACGCGGCGAAAGCCCGAATCCGGGCGGGCGACCGGATCGCCGAAGTCGAAGGGATTGCCATCTCCGATATTAATACCTATATTGACGTCATCGAGCAGAATCTTGGCAAACTACCGCTTTCTTTTCTGATCGTCCGCGACAATCGGGGCTACTATATCGACCTCCCATGATGGAGCTTTTATGGCGGAGTTAAAGAAAAATGGCGATACGCTTGTCGTTGCTGAAGGCGAAACAGGTTTTGAGCTCAACGGTTGGATCGATACCGCTCCGTTTGAAGATCTGGTCGGCATCACGATCGAATCAGCCGGATCGGGTCGCGCCGTGTTGAGTCTTCCCTTCCGCTTAAAGCTGGCCCAGGGCGGTGGATTATTGCATGGTGGCGTATTGACCACTCTGGCCGATACCGCCGTCGCAATGGCAATCAAGAGCCTGCTGCCGGAGGGGACGATTTTTGCGACGACCGATCTGCAGATGACTTTTCTGGCCCCGGTTCGCCAGGGCATGGTGCGGGCGCAAGCGATGGTTTCCGGACCCGAGGGTCGTACTTTTCACGGAATAGCTGACCTGTTTGATGATGCGGAGAACATGGTTGCCCGTTTTTCGTCGACCTTTCGAGTCGCCCGGGACCAGGGGTTTGCCGATTGACCGGTTAACATCTTGACTTGTCCCCACTGCCGGTGATAGAACGACGCCGGAGGATGAACGCGGAAAAGTTTTGGAGATAATATGCGTTATTTAGGTATCGGGCTTGTCTTTTTGGCGTTGATTGCATCGGGTCTGGTCGGGATGTACTTCGCCGGGTCGTTTGACCAGTCGAGCGGTGCGATCTCGGAAACGGTCTCGGTCGGGCAACCCGCTCCCGATTTTGAACTGCGCGACAAGGATGGCGGGATTTATTCCCTTTCATCGCTGCGCGGCAAGGTCGTACTGGTTAACTTCTGGGCGACCTGGTGTCCTCCCTGCCGTTCGGAAATTCCTTCCATGGAAGAATTGTATAAAAGTTATGGCAAAGGGAACCTCGAACTGCTCGCCATAAATGTTGAACCGGAAGGCCCCAGCCTGATGGATGATTTCAGTAAGGAGTTTCCCCATTCGTTTCCGGTTCTTTTCGATGAAGATGCCTCGGTTCAGCAACTGTATGGTGTTTTCAAGTTTCCCGAAACTTTTATAGTCAATAAGAACGGGATCATCGTAGAACGGGTTATTGGTGCCATTGACTGGACCGATCCAGGCGCACTGAGTTATATTAACGGCCTGATGCAGGAGTAGAATTTGTCAACAACAGCTGATGTGACATTCTGGATTGCTTTTTCAGCGGGGGTTCTCTCGTTTGTCTCGCCGTGTGTCCTGCCGCTGATCCCGTCATATATCACTTATATAACCGGTCTTTCATTCAGCCAGATTCAGGATGCACGCCCGAGCGCCAGGGTCCGTTTGACCGTTCTGTATCATTCGCTGTTTTTTATTCTCGGGTTTTCTGTCGTCTTTATATCACTCGGTGCTCTGGCCGGCTTCGCTTCTTCCAGTTTCCAGGCGAATTTGCGGGAAGGGCTGGTCTGGATTCAAAGAATCGGCGGTATTCTGATTTTCCTGTTCGGGATTCACCTGACCGGACTTTTCCATTTCGGAGTACTCCTTGGTGAGAAGAGGGTCCATCTCCAACGTAAACCGACCGGTTTTTTCGGAACGCTTCTGGTCGGGATTGCCTTTGCCGCCGGCTGGACTCCCTGTATCGGTCCGATCCTTGGCAGTATTCTGGCGATGGTTGCCGGGTCGAGCGGCGGTGTCGGTAAGGGGGTCTGGTTGCTCTCTGCCTATTCGGCCGGTCTCGGCGTTCCCTTTCTCCTCTCCGGACTGCTTTCTCACACGTTCCTTCAATTCTTTAACAAGTTCAAAAAGCATATCCGGCTTACCGAGATTATTACCGGCGCGCTGCTGATGGCGGTCGGTGTCGCACTCTTCTTTGATCTGTTCGGCAAAATGTCGGGTTATTTGTACCGCTGGTTTCCGAACCTGGGATAGACCGTTCTTTTTATCCTCTTTTCGCCAATTCCTGCGATGACAGAATATCCAATTCTGCTGCAGAAACTTAGCCTTTCGTAACCGATCAATTTAATTTTGAATCATGATCGCAGTCTGGCAGATGTTTGTGTTCGCTCAACGGTTGTTGATCATTTAACGATATCTGTTTGCTAAAATGAATTTTATTTCTTGACTTGGTTCGATCCTTTGCGTATTTTTGAAAACGATTTTCATTCTTGATAATGACATGACTGATTCCAAGAAAAAAATATTCAGGGATTATCTACAGTCCCAACGGTTGAAATCGACCAGTCAACGTGAATTGATTCTCGATGAATTTCTCGCTTCTGGTGAACACCCGTCGACCGAAGACCTCTATCTGAGGGTGCGGAAGAAAAATCCGAGTGTCGGATATGCGACTGTGCACCGTACTCTGAAATTGTTTGCCGAATGCGGTATCGCATCCGTACAAAATTTCGGAGACGGAACAACCCGTTACGAATCGATCTCGGAAGAAGAGCATCATGACCATCTCGTATGCAAATCCTGTGGTCTGATTATCGAGTTTGAGGATGACCGGATTGAACAACTGCAGGATAAAGTTGCCAGCCAGCATAATTTCAAGGTTGTTGATCATCGTCTCGAACTTTATGGCCTCTGTGAAAAATGCCAGTAAAAATGATTTTTTTTGCCACATCAATGAAAACGATTTTCATTAGCAGGGAGAGGTTGGAAGGGTCTTTATGAAGTCAGGACTGGAAGAGGTCTCGCCGAAGAACATAATCCTTGTCGGCAGCCCGAATGTCGGCAAGTCTGTTCTTTTTAATGCACTGACCGGCGCATATACAACGGTTTCAAATTATCCCGGCACTTCGGTCGAGGTGTCACGTGGTCATTCAACCATTCACGGGGAAAGGTACCAGATCCTCGATACTCCCGGCATGTACTCGCTGATGCCGATTACCGAAGAAGAGCGGGTTGCCCGCAATATTCTGTTCAATGAAGATGCGCACGTCGTTGTTCATCTGCTCGACGCTCGCAACATCGAGCGGATGCTGCCGATGACGATCCAACTGATTGAGTCCGGATTGCCGGTGATCCTGGCGGTCAATATCATGGATGAAGCCGAACGGATCGGGATGTCGATCGATATTGAGCTGTTGCAGGAAAAACTCGGCATTCCGGTTGTTGATGCGGCTTTTGCGCGCAAGCGTGGTTACGAAGAGCTATATGGTGCCATCGATCAATACGATCGAATGCGCCGGGCCACGTTCCGTTACGCCACCGATCTGGAGAATGATATTTCTGTGATCGTCAACGTTCTCAACGGAGATTACCGGGTCGACAAACGGGCGCTCGCTCTTTTGCTGATGCAACGCGACGAAGACGTCAATGAATTGCTCAAGGAAAAAGAGGGCGATCATTATAAGGCTGTCGAAGCGGCCGTTTCGTCGATCATCTTTGAGCGACGTGCCGATCTTCACCTAAGGATCAGCCTTGAACGCAAGCATGTATGCCGAGGACTGCTCGATGGCGTTATTTCACAGAGTACCGGCCGGCGCACACCTTTTTCCGAGCGGCTGTCGCGGCTCAGTATGAATCCGGTGACCGGGGTCCCCTTGCTCATTATCGCTCTTTATTTCGGTCTCTATGAGTTTGTCGGCGGTTTCGGGGCCGGCACCCTGGTCGACTTTCTTGAAGGATCGATTTTTGAGGAGTATCTCAATCCCTGGGCCGTATCTCTGGGTGACAATTACCTGAAATGGGAGTGGTTGCGGGAGCTGATTGTCGGCGAATATGGCATATTTACTCTCGGCATCCGATACGCTGTGGCGATTATCCTGCCGATCGTCGGAACCTTTTTTATCGCATTTTCGATTATTGAAGATACCGGTTACTTTCCGCGCCTGGCACTGCTTGTCGATCGTATTTTCAAATTCTTCGGATTAAGCGGACGGGCCGTTATCCCAATGGTTCTCGGTTTCGGTTGCGATACCATGGCGACGATGGTGACCCGGACGCTGGAGAGTGTGCGCGAGCGGGTTATCGCGACCGTCCTGCTGGCCCTGGCAATTCCGTGCAGCGCCCAGCTCGGAGTTATCATGGCGCTGCTTTCGGAGGTACCGGGAGCACTTGCCGTCTGGGCCGGTTGTATTGCTCTGGTCTTCCTGCTGATCGGCGTGCTTGCTTCGAAATTGATGCCGGGGGAGCAGCCGATGTTTTATATGGAAATTCCGCCATTGCGCTTGCCGCAGTTGCGCAACGTCATGGTGAAAACCCTGACCCGGATGCACTGGTACTTTCTCGAAATCTTCCCCCTGTTCATTATTGCATCGGTTCTGCTCTGGGCCGGTAAAATGACCGGCCTGATGGAGTGGCTGATCCGGGTTATGGAACCGGCGATGAGCGCCCTGGGCCTGCCTTTGCAGACAGCCGCGGTGTTTATCCTCGGATTCTTTCGCCGCGATTTTGGGGCGGCCGGGCTTTATGACATGCAGACCGCAGGGATTCTGACACCGGTGCAACTGACGGTGGCGGCGGTCACCCTGACCCTGTTTGTGCCGTGCGTTGCCCAATTTTTGATGATGCAGAAAGAGCGCGGCTGGAAAGTCTCGCTCGCAATATTTGCGTTTGTAACGATTTTCGCATTCGTTTTCGGGTGCCTGCTTAATTTTGTTTTAATTCAGACAGGTCTTTTATCATGAAATGTGGAATGTGCCATAAACAGATCCCGGATGCGACTCCTGGCCGGGAAAACCGCTGCGGTGCCTGCTCGGGAGGTTGCCGACTGGTGCATTGTCCCTATTGTGGATATGGTAATCCTCTCACACCGGGTTTTTTAAAAATACTTGTTAAGGACGATTCGGACGAGGGAAGGGAATAGTTTTATGAAATTATCAGAAAAAGCGGAAGAGATCCTCGAAGCGCTGTGGATTGCGACCGAGGAAGAGTGCGATGTCGCGGCTCAGTTTGATCGGCTCAATGTTGCTCCTGACGATGAGGGACTGGTCGAACTTGGTCGACGTGCCTATATTGAAATTAAAGGCACGCGGGTTTACCTCCGTGAAGAAGGGCGTGACGAAGCAAAGATGACCGTTCGCCGGCATCGCCTGGCAGAACGTCTGCTGATGGATGTTCTCGATCTCAAAGGTGATCATGGCAATGAAAAGGCCTGTGAATTTGAACACCTTCTGCATCAGGGTGTCGACACCAAGATCTGTACGTTGCTTAATCACCCGACCACCTGTCCGCATGGCAAACCGATTCCTCCCGGAATCTGTTGCGAGCAGGCAAGGCAGACTGGTGAGGTTGGCGTCGTTCCGTTGACCGAACTTAAACCGGGGGAAACCGGTGAGATCGCTTACCTCTCAACCAATGATTCGAAAAAGATGCAGAAACTGATGAGCATGGGAGTGCTCCCGGGGAACCAGATAGAATTGAAGCAGGCATTTCCTTCCTACATTTTCAGGATCGGTAATTCCGAGTTTGCCGTTGACCAGGTATTGGCCCTCGAAATTCATGTCCGTAAATCAACATGACAGGTCTGCTGCCAGTGCTAAATTCATGCCGCCGGCTACTAACTTCTGGCGGCTTTTTTATTTTGCAGCGGCAAACAGATTCTTGACATAATCGAACTGATTGCATAACCTGACCGCTGTTTTGTTTACCCCTGTCAAAAGGTCTGTTCGATGACGGTTTCTGCCATAATTCCAGCTCGTTACGCCTCAACCCGTTTCCCCGGAAAACCATTGGCCGATATTGCCGGAAAACCGATGATCCAGCATGTCTATGAACAGACCGCCAAGTCGGCTCTGGTCAATCGGGTTATCGTTGCAACCGACGACGAGAGAATCTGCGACTCGGTTCTCGGCTTTGGCGGTGAGGCGGTTATGACCCGTGCCGATCATCCCTCCGGTACGGATCGTCTCGCCGAAGTGGCGGCAGGCCTTGATGCGGAGTGGATCGTCAATGTCCAGGGCGATGAGCCACTGATTGATCCGCAAATGATTGACGAGGCGGTTCAGCCGATGCTTGACAACCCGGAAATCAGAATGGGAACGCTCAAAAGCCGACTGGTCGATGAAAGCGAATATCTCAATCCGAATATCGTCAAGGTCGTGACCGATCAGTCCGGTTTTGCTCTCTACTTCTCCCGTTCATCGATCCCGTTTCTGCGTGATAGCAAATTTGGCAGCACTCGGATTTACAAGCATGTCGGTCTTTATGTCTACCGGCGTGATTTTCTGCTGCAGTATCCGCAACTGGAGGAGACCGAACTTGAAAAATCGGAGAAGCTCGAGCAACTTCGAGCACTTGAACATGGATACAGGATTTATGTGACGGAAACGGCACGAGAGTCGATCGGGGTCGATGTGCCGGGTGATATTGGAAAGGTTCTGGCTCGACTTGCTAACTGAATCTGCGCCTCTTTTTTTCTGTTTCTGTTTCCCTTTTGAACGGTTCTATATTAAATTACCGGATTAGCTTTGCATGATTTGACGCTTTCGATTTGTCGATGAAGGAGTTTGCATGAAGACCAAGTTTTTGTTTGTGACCGGCGGGGTCGTCTCCTCGCTGGGTAAAGGGCTCGCAGCCGCCTCGATCGGAGCGCTGATGGAAGCGCGTGGGCTGCGGGTGTCGATGCAGAAAATGGATCCGTACATCAATGTCGACCCCGGCACGATGAGCCCTTTTCAGCACGGTGAAGTATTTGTCACAGACGATGGTGCCGAAACCGACCTGGATCTCGGTCATTATGAACGTTATACCCGGGCCAGCCTGTCGCGGAAATCGAATTTCACGACCGGCCAGGTCTACGATTCAGTTATCCGCAAGGAGAGACGGGGCGACTATCTCGGCGGTACCGTTCAGGTCATTCCGCACATTACCAACGAGATCAAGAACAAGATACTGGAGAATGCCAAGGGGGCCGATCTGGCGATTGTCGAGGTCGGCGGTACGGTTGGCGATATTGAATCACTGCCTTTTCTTGAAGCAATCCGGCAATTCCGGACCGATCGTGGTCGCGACAATGTTCTGTACATTCATCTGACCCTTGTCCCTTATATCCCGACAGCCGGAGAATTAAAGACCAAACCGACACAGCATTCGGTCAAGGATCTGCGCGAAATCGGTATCCAGCCCGACATTCTGCTGTGTCGGTGTGATCGTGAAATTCCACATGATATGAAGTCAAAGATCGCCCTGTTCTGTAATGTTCAGGAAGATGCGGTCATCACGGCTCGCGACGTTGAAACAATTTATGACGTTCCGATCGCTTTTCATGAGCAGGGTCTTGACGAGAGGATTATCGATTATCTGAACATCTGGACCAAGGCGCCCGACCTCAAGGGGTGGGAGAGGATCGGTAAACGGGTCAAGGAACCGAAAAAAGAGACGACTATCGCCATTGTCGGCAAATACGTCGACCTGACGGAGAGCTACAAATCTCTTTCGGAGGCGCTGATTCATGGTGGCATTGCCAACAACAGCAAGGTCAAGCTTGTTTACGTCGATTCCGAAGCCCTGGAACGTCACGGTGTCAGTGAAACTTTCAAAGAAGTAGATGGCATTCTGGTGCCGGGCGGGTTTGGCGAACGGGGCAGTGAAGGGAAGATTTCCGCCATCCAGTTCGCCCGTGAAAATCAGCTCCCTTTCTTCGGTATCTGTCTCGGTATGCAGATGGCGGTTGTTGAGTATGCGCGGAATGTCTGCCAGATCAAGGATGCCCATTCAGCCGAGTTCAACCCGGAGGCGTCTGATCACGTGATTCATATCATGGAGGAGCAAAAAAACATTGCCGGCAAGGGCGGGACGATGCGTCTCGGTGCTTACCCCTGCGTTCTGGCTGAAAAATCGATGGCCCGTCGGATCTATGGCGAATCTGAAATTTCCGAAAGGCACCGGCATCGTTACGAATTTAATAACTCGTATCGGGCGCAGCTCCAGGAGGATGGTCTGGTGATCTCCGGAACCTACCCGGAGCTCGATCTGGTCGAAATTGTCGAATTAAAGGATCATCCCTGGTTCCTCGCCTGCCAGTTTCATCCGGAGTTCAAGTCACGGCCGATGGAACCGCATCCGTTGTTTGAATCGTTTGTCGGTGCCTGTATTAAAAAAGGGAAAGGCTGAGATGTCGGTTCGCGAGATCAAAATCGGTGACCTGGTTATCGGTGGAAACCGTCCCCTGACACTTATTGCCGGGCCTTGTGCCATTGAAAATGAAGAAGCGACTTTGGCCACCGCCGAGGCATTGAAGGCGATCTGCACCGAACTCGGTGCCGGCCTGATTTTTAAGGCTTCCTACGATAAAGCCAACCGGACATCTGTCGACTCGTTTCGCGGCCCCGGCCTGGCCGAAGGTTTGAAAATTCTCGCCCGGGTCAGGAAAGAATATTCCCTGCCGGTGCTGTCCGATGTCCACGATATCTCCCAGCTCGCACCGGCGGCCGAGGTCCTCGATATTATCCAGATTCCGGCCTTTCTCTGCCGGCAGACCGATTTGCTGGTTGCTGCAGGAAACTCCGGCTGTGTCATTAATGTCAAGAAGGGACAGTTCATGGCCCCGGGGGACATGAAAAATGTCGTTGCCAAGATTGAATCGACCGGCAACCGAAATATCATCCTGACCGAGCGTGGGGCCAGTTTCGGCTACAATAATCTGGTAACCGACATGCGGTCGCTGGTCATCATGCGGGAGTTGGGTTGTCCGGTTGTCTTTGATGCGACCCATTCGGTCCAGCTGCCCGGCGGAGCCGGAACCGCATCGGCCGGGCAGAGGCAGTTTGTCGGTGACCTTTCCCGCGCTGCTGCTGCGGTCGGTATCGACGGTCTCTTCTGGGAAGTTCATCCCGATCCCGAGCAGGCTCTTTGTGACGGTCCGAATTCACTCTATCTCAAAGATGTCCGGCGGATGCTTGAACAGATGCTGGCCATAGATCGCCTGGTCAAGGAAAACTGATGTCAGATATAATTGAAAAGGCACAAAATGTTCTGAAGGCAGAAGCCGAAGCGGTTCTCGCCCTGGTCGATCGGATTGACGACCAGTTTGTGCGGGCGGTTGAAATGATTTTCGATTGTGCCGGCCGGGTCGTTATTACCGGAATGGGCAAATCGGGCCTGATCTGTCAGAAGATTGCGTCGACCATGGCGTCAACCGGGACCCCTGCTTTTTTTCTCCATCCGGCTGAAGGGGTTCATGGCGATCTCGGAATGCTGATGAAGGGGGATGTCGTGATTGCCGTTTCGAATTCCGGTGAAACCGATGAAATCACCCGTATCCTGCCGGTGATCAAACGGATGGGTCTGCCACTGATCGCGATGAGTGGTAACCCTGAGAGCACCCTGGCGCGGGCCGGGGATGCTTCGCTCGATATTTCTGTTGTCGAGGAAGCCTGCCCGCTCAACCTTGCTCCGACTTCAAGCACGACGGCGACTTTGGCGATGGGCGATGCTCTTGCCGTTGCCCTCCTGGTCAAGCGTGGCTTCAAAGAGGAAGAATTTGCCCTCTATCACCCGGGTGGCGCCCTCGGACGGAAACTGCTGACCCGGGTAGATGATCTGATGCACACCGGTGAGGCCATGCCGACGGTCGATCAAGGGGTGAGTCTGAAAGAGGCGCTGTTTGAGATTACCAGTAAAAAACTCGGAATCACCGGGATTGTTAATGGCTCCCGGGAATTGGTCGGCGTTTTTACTGACGGCGATCTGCGCCGGGTTATAGAAAAGGACAGCAAAAGCCTCGAACTGCCGATTGAAGAGATTATGTCGCCTAATCCGAAGCGGATCCTGCGGACCAATCTTGCAGCCAAGGCATTGCAGCAGATGGATAAATATTCAATCACTTCACTGTTTGTTTTTGAAACCGAAGAAGAGTCGGTTCCGGTCGGAATTATCCATCTGCACGATCTACTCAAGGCGGGAGTTGTCTGATGCAGGAACGGCTGAACAAGATCGAATTGCTTTTGCTCGATGTCGACGGAGTCCTCACCGACGGGCGGATCATATACGGTAACGACGGTCAGGAAACAAAAGCTTTTGATGTCAAGGACGGGCATGGCCTCAAGCTGGTGCAACGGACCGGTATCAAGGTCGGAATCATTACCGGCCGCCAGTCAAAGATCGTTGCGGCAAGAGCCGAAGAGCTCGGGATAGAGATTGTCTATCAGGGATGTCGTGACAAGTTGGAACCCTATGAGGAAATTCTCGCGCAGACCGGTCTGTCCGATGAACATGTTGCTTATGTCGGCGACGATGTCGTTGATCTGCCGGTTTTGACCCGGGTCGGTTTTTCGGCCACCGTTGCCGATGCCGTCGAAGATGTCAAAGGATATGTTGATTACGTTTCCGAGCGTTCCGGTGGCCGCGGCGCTGTTCGCGAAATATGTGATCTAATCCTTAAGCAGTCGGGGCGTTGGGATTCAGTTGCCGGGCGCTACTTCCCCTAACGCGCCAGCTCCATTCAATTCTCATGCCAAATCACGTCTATTCGTCTTTACACGCATTTTTCAGAATGATATACTGAGCTGAAATTATGGCTGACTGGTTTTCCGCACGGGTTTTTCTGGCAGGTTTTATTCTGCTTCTGGCGATGCTTTTGACGGCACTGGTTGTCGGCAACCTGCGCCAGAGACAGCCTGACGTCGTTGCCGATTTTGTGCGGCCGAATGCCGATCTGGCGATGCAGAAAGTCAACTATACCGAAACCCGCGACGGACAGCGAAAATGGTCTGTTCAGGCTGATTCGGCAACCCATGACCGCGAACAGAACATGACTCGTATCCATAACGTCAGGATTGTCGTGTTCGGTCGCGAACAGGGTGATATTCTGGCTACTGCAGAAAGCGGGAGTTTCGATTCTGATAAAAGAACTGTTGTCTTGAGTGGTCAGGTTGTTGTCGAAAATATCGATGGTTTTTCGATCTTCACCGAGGATCTTTTTTTTGATGGTGCGACGCGGGTTTTGAAAAGTTCCGAATCTGTTTATGCCAAATCGGCCGAACTGGAGTTAACGGCGGTGGGGTTGCGATATGACATTGACCAGGGCAATCTCAAACTGTTGGATTCGGTCAAAGCGGAGTTTAAGGGAGCGATGAGATTGCCATGAAAAAGCTCCTGCTGTTGATGCCCATGCTTTTATTGATTTTGGCGGGATCTGTTGGCGCCAGTGACCAGCAAAAGGCAGCCGAAGACCTGATCAGGGTTTCGGCCGACCGGATGGAAGCGGATGAGAAGAATCGGACGGTCATGTTTTATGGCCAGGTCGTTGCGCAACAATCGGGCATGGCCATTTACTCCGAGAAAATGACCCTCGCTTATCGGCCCGGTGAAGCCAGAGAGATTGAAAAGATAGAGATCGATGGTGGTTTGCGGATAGTTCAGGGCGACCGGGTGGCGACTGCTGATCACGGTATTTATAAATTTACAGACGGCCTGATTGTGCTTTATGGCAGCGCCGAGGTTCATCAGTCCGGCAACAGTATAGTCGGCGACGAAATCATTTACTATCTTAACGAGGCCCGTAGTGTCGTTAAGAGTCGGCCTGATTCAAGAGTAAATGCCGTATTCAGTCCCGGGGGGAAACCGTAATGGCGCACCAACTGTTAGCCCGGGGACTTTGTAAAAGTTATCGTGGCCGCAAGGTTGTAAACGGGGTTGACCTCGATGTTGATTCAGGTAAGGTTGTGGGGCTTCTTGGCCCGAACGGTGCCGGCAAGACGACATCTTTTTACATGGTCGTCGGGCTGGTTCAGCCGGATGAAGGCCAGGTATTTCTGGATGATCTCGCTTTGACCGGCCTTCCGATGTGCGAACGGGCCCGTTCCGGGATCTCCTATCTGCCACAGGAAGCATCGGTCTTTCGCAAACTGACAGTTGCCGAGAATCTGCTCGCCATCCTCGAAACTCTCGGTCTGTCGCAATCAGCCTGTAATGAACGCAAGGATGAGTTGCTGGAACAGTTCAGGCTGACACATGTTGCGGAAACATATGGCTTTGCTCTTTCGGGGGGGGAACGCCGGCGGATCGAGATTGCGCGGGCGCTGGTTCTGTCCCCGAAGTTTATTCTGCTGGATGAACCTTTTGCCGGGATTGATCCGATCGCGGTGATTGATATCCAGAATATTATACTGCAATTGAAAGAGCAGGGAATCGGTGTTCTGATATCGGATCATAATGTTCGTGAAACGCTGGGGGTTTGTGATTCGGCTTATATTCTGAACGAAGGCGAAATCCTCGAATATGGTGAGCCCGATGTGATAGCGGCCAGCCCGCAGGCGAAAGAAATTTATCTCGGTGAGAGGTTTCAGCTCTGGTAATTTCAAGAACACTTTTGATGAGGCTTGACGAATGGCTTTAGAGCTACGGCAACAACTGAAATTGAGCCAACAGCTGGTGATGACACCCCAGCTGCAGCAAGCTATTAAGCTCCTCCAGCTGTCACGGATGGAACTGATTGATCTGGTTCAGCAGGAACTGGAAGAGAATCCGGTTCTTGAGGAGGGAGCTGATGTCGAAGCAGGCGACGCTCCCGAGATAGAAGAGGGTGAACCCGAAGCTCCTTCCGAAAACCAGGTCGAGGAAGTCAAGGCGGATGATGAAGGACTGAACGATATTGACTGGCAGACCTATCTCGAGGGTTATAACCTCGGAGGAACGGTCGCCAGCTCCTATGAAGAGGATGAAGATCGTCCATCTTTCGAAAATCTGCTGACCCGTAAAGAGACGCTGGTTGATCATTTGATGTGGCAACTGAAGTTGACCAGACTGAGTGAGCAGGAAACCAGAATTGCCACCGAGATTATCGGCAATATCGATAATGACGGTTTCCTCAAGACTTCAATTGACGAATTGTCCCAGGTTACGGGATTTGCCTCCGAACTGGTCGAACAGACATTGAAGGCGGTTCAGGAATTTGACCCGGCCGGTGTCGCCGCCCGAAACCTTCAGGAGTGCTTGCTGATACAGGTGCGACAGCTCGGAATGGCTGGCTCGCTTGTCGAAAATGTGCTCGAAAACCACATCTCCGAACTTGAATCGAGAAAGTATCAGGTTATTGCCAAGACACTCGGAGTCCCCCTCGACGAGGTTCTGGCAACCGCCAAAATTATCGCGAGTTTGGACCCGCGGCCAGGATCGCAATATGGCCAGGAAGATGTTCAGTACATCACGCCCGATATCTTTGTCTACAAGATCGGCGGAGAGTATGTTGTTGTTCTGAATGACGAGGGCTTGCCGAACCTCAGAATCAATTCCTTCTATCGCAGTGCACTCTCCGGCGCCTCGGAAATTGATGAGAAGGCCGGTGAGTATATACAGGAAAAGATGCGTGGCGCCGTTTGGCTGATCAAGAGTATTCATCAGAGACAGCGAACGATTTACAAGGTCACCAAAAGTATTATAAAGTTCCAGCGCGAGTTCTTTGACAAAGGGATCGAATACCTTAAACCTCTGGTCTTGCGCGACGTGGCGACCGATATCGACATGCATGAATCGACGATAAGCCGGGTGACGACCAATAAATATATGCAGACACCCGGTGGTCTGTTTGAATTGAAATACTTTTTTAACAGTGGTATCAGTACGACAGGTGGTGATTCGGTTGCCTCGGAAAGCGTCAAGACGAGGATCAAGGAGATTATCGCCGGTGAAAATCCGAAGAAACCGTATTCGGATCAGAAAATTGTCGTGCTGTTGCGAGAGAATGGAATTGATATTGCCCGGCGGACGGTAACCAAGTACAGGGAAATGCTTGGTGTCGGTTCGTCTACCGAGAGAAAAAGACTGTTTTAGGTGTCGGGGCGTTGACGGTTTTGTGTTATAATTGTAAACACTTATCCCACTGCGCTTGCGGAGCGTAAGCGCCCAATCCAGCAGGAGGTTTGATTCTATGCAAATTGCCGTATCTTTTCGTCACATGGAAGTCAGTCAACCGATCAGGGACTATGCTGAAGAGAAAGTTTCCAGGGTCACAAAGTATATTGATGAGCCGATCGACGCTCAGGTTGTGCTTTCGGTAGCCAAGAAGATCAGGCATAAAGCGGTGGTGACATTAAACGCCAAAGGAATTACGATCAAGGGGTCTGAAGAGACCGGAGACATGTACGCTACGATTGATGCTGTTGTCGACAAGATTGAACGTCAGCTTAAGCGGTATCGGGAAAAAATCAAGGACCACAAGCCGCACGCCGGCCGTGAAAGAAAGATCAGTAAATCGGTTCTGGCGGCTGACAGCATTGATGAGTTCAACCCCGATCCGGAAATAATTCAGACTGATAATTACCAAATCAAACCAATGGCAGTTGAAGAAGCAGTCATGCAGATGAATTTGATGCATCGCGATTTCCTCGTTTTCACCGATGCCTCATCGGAAGAAGTAAATGTTGTTTATAAGCGCAAGGACGGAAACTACGGACTGATCGTTCCGCACGCTTGAATTCAGATGTAGCGGTGGCAGGGGGTGTGAATCCCCTGCCACCGTTTTTGGTCTTGTACTGATGGAAAAGGATTAACCGCAATAATGAAAATCACAGAATTGGTAACCCCGGCGGCCATTACCACCGACATGAAGGCGACCGACAAGAATTCGGCACTGGTTGAACTGACCGATGCAATTGTTGCCCTTGCAGATGGTCTTGATCGTGAGGAAGTGCTTAAAGTCCTCAAAGAACGAGAGCGCCTTGGAAGTACCGGCATCGGCGATGGTGTTGCAATTCCGCATGGCAAGCTGAAAAATATCGACAATCTGCTTTTGGCTTTTGGTTGTAGCAAGACCGGGGTTGACTTTGATTCAATGGACGGCAAACCGGCACATCTTTTTTTCCTTCTTCTTGCTCCCGAAGAGTCGGTTGGTGTTCACCTGAAGACTCTCGCCCGCATTTCAAAACTCCTCAAAAATTCGGGAGTTCGTAATTCCCTGTTGGCAGCAAATGATGCTGATGAACTGTTCAGGATTATAGCTGCTGAAGAAGAAAGACTCTGATCCCGACGAGGTGAAATGGCCGGTTTAAGTATCAAGGACCTTCTTTCCGAGAAAGAAGCCGGACTCAATCTGGATCTGCTTGCAGGTGAATCCGGTCTTGAAAACCTGATCAAGGTTCCCCGGATTCAGAAGCCGGGCCTGGCGCTTGCCGGTTATACGACCAGCCTTCATCCCGATCGTGTCCAGATCCTCGGAGCTACCGAACTTACCTACCTTGACTCTCTATCCAAAGATGAGGCGCGGAACAATATTCGTGAGCTTTGTGCTCTGCCTATTTGCTGCCTGATTATTACCAAGAATCAAAAACCGCCCGACTCATTGATCAAAGAGGCGGAGCAGCAGGGTCTCCCGCTACTCCGGACCCATCACCAGAGTTCCAATTTCATATCCCTTGTGACCCGTCTGCTTGAAGAGAGGTTGTTGCCTGCAACCACTGTGCATGGTGTTCTTGTCGATGTTCTCGGCGTCGGAGTGTTGCTGACCGGCAAGAGTGGTATCGGTAAAAGCGAATGTGCCCTCGATCTTATTCTTCGCGGCCACCGTCTGGTCGCCGATGATGTTGTCAAGGTTCGGATGAAATTACCGGCTGTTCTATTTGGTGAAGGGAGTGACCTTCTCCATTATCATATGGAAATTCGCGGTCTTGGGATTATTAATATCAAACACCTTTTCGGTGTTGCGGCTATTCGCGAGCGGAAAAAGATCGATCTGGTTATTGAGTTGGTCGATTGGGATGCAACCGAGGATTATGATCGGCTCGGGCTTGAAGATTTGCAATACAAGATTCTCGGCCTCGATATCCCGATGCAGAAAATACCGGTTCGCCCCGGGCGTAATATCACTTCGATTGTCGAAGTTGCCGCCCGTAATCAGTTGCTCAAGGAAATGGGTTATCACAGTGCTGTTGAGTTTCAGGATCGCCTTGAAAAGCGAATGGCCGAAATCGCGCATCTGCATGCACATGAGATCATCGGAGACAATCTCGAATGATACCCGGCCGCCTTGTGATCATTTCCGGCTTGTCAGGATCCGGTAAAAGTACTGCGGCCAGAGCCCTCGAAGATGAGGGTTTTTTTGTCGTTGATAACCTGCCTGTCGTCCTGTTACCTCAATTTCTGAAGACATTCGAGGGGAGCGCCGTCGAAACCGATGAGGTCGCGGTAGTCCTTGATGTCAGAAACCGTGAGTTTTTGTCCGAATGCGATAAGATCCTCGATGAAGTGGAGGCCTTTGGCGTAGAACCGGAAATCCTCTTTCTTGACGCCGATGAAATTGATATCCTTAAAAGGTTTTCTGAAACACGCCGCCGCCACCCGCTCGCTCTTGACATGGGTGTCAGCGATGGGGTTCGCCTCGAACGGGAACTGCTTGCCCGGTTGCGCAACCGGGCAACGGTGACTATCGATTCGTCCCAATTGACGCCACATCAGCTCAGAGCGCGTGTCGTCGGTGTTATTGCCGGACTCGAGGATAAAAGCAGATTGACCGTCCGGGTCCAGTCTTTCGGATTCCGATACGGTTTGCCGCCGGAATCTGATATTGTTATCGATGTCCGGTTTTTGCCCAACCCTCATTTTGATCCTGGCCTCCAGGCATTAACCGGTCGGGATGGGAAAGTCAGTCGATACGTTCTCGAGAAAAAGGAATGTCGAGAGCTGATGGTCCAATTGCAGCAGCTTTTTGGGTTCCTCATCCCACGTTATCGGGATGAAGGTAAAAATTATCTCACAATTTCTCTCGGCTGTACCGGTGGGAAACATCGAAGTGTTGCTGTTGCTGAAGAGTTGGCCCGCACCTTGCCGGCGCAAGGACTTTATGTCAAAGTGGAACATCGCGATGTCGATAACGAGGAGTATGTAAAATGAAAGGCCTGGTGATCGCAACCCATGCAAATCTCGGTGATGAACTGCTCCGCGCATGCGAGCTGATTATCGGACCGGTTCGTTGCGCACGGGCAATCTCGGTTCAGCGGGAAGACGGGGTTGAGCAGGTACGGCAATTCTTTATCGAAGCAATAACTGAAGTCGGAGGCGATGGGGACGGAGTCGTTATCATGACTGATATGATAGGCGGTACACCGGCAAACCTCGGCGCATCCTTTATCGAAGAAGGCAAGATCGAATTGTTGACAGGTGTCAATTTGCCGATGGTCCTGAAATTTTTTAATAGCAGTGATGATCTGTCACTCTACGAGTTGGCCGATATGCTGCGGGCCTATGGACAGAGGGCCGTAAGCTGTATCAGTGACCTGTTGAGAAAGTGACCTAAACAATGAATCTCGTATTGACGCGTATCGATAATCGTCTGATCCATGGCCAGGTTCTGGAGGCCTGGATTCCGACGATCAAGGCTAATTGCATTGTTGTCGCCAACAACAAGATCGCGAACAGTGCAATGCAGAAACTGTTAATGGAAGCATCCGTTCCGAAAGGGATACGGGTCATTATCGTAAGTCTTGATAAACTTGGTGAAGTTCTTGACTCCGAAGAATTGACAAATGCCAGAATCCTTCTTCTTTTTGCTACTTCGGGAGACGCTCTGATGGCTAATCGTCAGGGTGTTCAATACAAAAAACTGAACCTCGGAAACATGCATGCCGGTGCCGGCAAGGTGAAATGCTCCTGCACCATCGCTCTTGATGAAGACGATGTCGAGAATCTTATGAATCTCGAGAGAGCCGGCATCAAAATCTCTTCACAATGCGTTCCTTCCGACAAGGAAGTCAGCTGGCATAAAATGTTGAAAATCACCAGGAATTAGCATGACATTATTCGATTACATCACCGTCAGCCTGGTTGCGGTTATATGTGGCCTTGATCGTATGGCGGTTTGTCAGGTCATGATTTCTCGTCCGATTGTTGCCGGTCCATTGACCGGTTTCGTTCTCGGCGCGCCTCTGATTGGTCTTGAAGTCGGATTGTTGGTCGAGTTGCTCTGGCTGGGTCGCCTGCCGGTCGGGGCGTCGATACCACCTGATGATACACAGATTGCAACCGGGGCAACTTTTCTGGCCATATCAGCAGCCGGAATCTGGAATTATCCGCAACCGGTGACGATAGCCATCTGTCTCCTTGTTGCCATCCCTCTCGGCAAGTCGGGCCAACTTTTTGATCACATGACACGGCGGGCCAATGACAACCTCGGTAAAAAAGTTGATCGTTTTTTACAGGCGGGTGAACTCGGAACGGTCGAGCGGAGCCATCTTGTCGGACTCGGCCATTTTGCCATCTCCTCGCTCAGCACGTTTCTTGTCGTTGCCGGGATCGGTTCCCTTATCTGCTATGCAATTTTTCCGCTGCTTGCAAGGTATCTGGTTCCGGCGGGAGAGTGGCTGTTGCTGGTCTTTCCGCTGATTGGTGCGGCGATGATTCTCCGGTCGATCAACATCAATCGGTCCGTTACCTTATTCAGCGCTTCTTTTACCAGTTCTTTACTGATTTTGTGGCTGCTATAGGACGTCAAGGATGAAGTTGCCGGTTACTCTACTGATCAGAACACTCTGGCGCTCACTGCTGCTTCAGGCAAGCTGGAACTATGAGCGTATGCAGAACATGGGAGTTTTGTATGCACTCAGTCCGGCACTCAGGTTTTTATACAAGGACGAGGATCTTGAAGAGGCATATCAAAGGCATCTGACTTATTTCAATACCCATCCGTACATGTCGGCTCCGGTTCTGGGCGCGACCCTGGCCCAGGAAGAGAGTCGGGCCGATGGGCAGGAGATGTCCTTCAGCGTTGAAGATTTCAAAAGCATGATCATGGCCCCCTATGCCGCTATTGGTGACGCCCTTTTCTGGGGCGGGGTACGGCCATTGGCTGCCTGTACGGCTCTTTTCTTTGCCGGGAAGGGGTCGCTGCTCGCTCCGTTCGTTTTTCTGACCTTGTTTAACCTGCCTCATCTGATGATGCGCTCATGGGGTTTTGCCAGGGGGTACGTTCGGGGTGTCAGTGTTGTCGAAATCATTCAGCGGCGGCGGTTGCCGGATGTTGCCATTCGGTTCAAGGAGGGGGCGGTTATCCTTCTTGGCGGCCTGATTGCTTTTCTCACGACTGAGACATGTCGATTGAGTGAAATCGAAGCCGGTTGGGGACTTTTTGCCCTGCCGGTTGTGTTGTCAGTGGTTTGGTTGGCCCGGAAAGGGCTTTCGACGTTATTTCTCGTTTTTGTTTCGGTCCTGCTGGTTATTACGGTGTTCCAGGTTATTACATGAAAATTTCGAAAACAATGAAAATTGTAAACCGCCTCGGTCTGCATGCCCGGGCTGCCGCCCAGTTGGTTAAAACGGCCAACCTGTTCACATCAGAAATCCTGATCGAAAAGGACGAGGAGACGGTAAACGCCAAAAGTATTATGGGAATCCTGATGCTGGCTGCGGTATGTGGCTCGGAAATCACTGTCAATGTTGATGGCGACGATGCCGAATCGGCAATGCAAGCGGTTGGGGAATTGGTTGAAAATGGTTTCGGCGAAGATTGATATCCCGCAAGATACTTTCCTGGTCGGTATCGGTTCTTCTCCCGGTATCGCTATCGGCGAATCGTTTCTGTTGCATCGCAACCGGACGACGGTCGTACCGCGCCAGATTACTCCGGAAGAGGTTCCCGGTGAGGTCGCTTCTTTCAGGCGGGCCCTGAAGATGTCGCAGGTTCAACTCCGTGAAGTAAAGGACGGGGTGAGTGATCAACGACTGGTTGACCATCTTTATATTATCGATACCCATCTGATGATTCTCGATGACGAGATGCTGGTCAAGGATACGATTTCACTGATTGAAAAGGAACTATTGAACGCCGAGGCGGCACTGCAGAAGACGGTTCGCAAGTTCAGGGATGTCTTTTCCAGTCTCGAGGACGAATACCTGCGCGATCGACAAAGTGACATTGACTCGGTCGGTGATCGCATCCTCTGTAACCTGACCGGAGAGACGCGCCAGTCTCTCACCGATATCGATCAGAAAGTGGTTGTGATTGCGCATGATCTGTCTCCGGCTGATACGCTTCAGATCGACCGCAAGAAGATTATCGGTTTTGTCACTGATGTCGGTGGTCGCACCTCCCATACATCGATTCTCGCGCGCTCCCTTGGAGTCCCGGCGGTCGTAGGTCTGGAAACGGCAACAGCACTTGTCCCTGGCGGAATTCCGGTGATCATGGATGGCACCAATGGGACCCTGATCCTCAATCCGTCGGAGATGACCTTCCGGGAATATCTCAGGAAAAAGCAAGATTACGAATACCAGGAACAGGAACTTCTTTCCTATAAAGAACTTCCGGCGATCACAAGGGACGGGTTCCGGGTCTCCCTGCAGAGCAATATTGAGCTGCCGATGGAAATTTCACAGGCATTGAGCCAGGGCACCGAAGGTGTCGGATTAATGCGGAGTGAATTTCTTTTCATGGGGCGGCCGACCCCTCCGGATGAAGAAGAACAGTACCATGCCTACCTTGAAGTAGTTGAAAGGATGACCCCTCATCCGGTAACGATCCGCACGCTCGACGTTGGCGGCGACAAGTTTGTACCGGAAATCAACCTGAATGATGAAATGAATCCGGCGATGGGCCTGCGCGGTATCCGTTTTTCGCTGAATGAGAAACAGATGCTCAATGTCCAGTTGCGGGCGATATTGCGGGCCTCGGCACAGGGTCCGGTGCGTATCATGTTTCCGATGCTCACCGGCGTTGCCGAGTTGCGTCAGTGCCTTGAATATCTGAATGCCATAAAAAATGAATTGCGCACGGCCGGTATCAAATTTGATGAAAAAATACCAGTCGGGATCATGATTGAAACGCCAGCGGCTGCCCTGATTGCCGACCATCTGGCCAGCGAAGTCGATTTTTTCTCCATCGGCACCAATGACTTGATCCAGTATTGCCTGGCGGTTGATCGGGCGAATGAGCATGTCGCGTATCTGTATGAACCTCTTCACCCGGCAGTTCTCAAGGCGCTTGCATTGATCTGTCAGGCTGCAGAAAAAAACAATATTCCGGTCAGTATGTGTGGTGAGATGGCCGGTGATCCGCTCTATACCCTGATCCTGCTCGGTCTCGGCATCAACGAGCTTTCGATGAACCCGTCAGGGCTTCCACGAGTGAAAAGAATCCTGCGCCAGGTTGACCGGTCTGCCGGACAGAAAGTGATTGACGAAATTTTCGGCCTGACGACAGCCCAGGAAGTCATTCAGTGCCTGGAAAAACGGATGGCCGACCTTTTCCCGGACCTGTTCGGTGAGCCTTCTTTCTAATGCTGACTTGACTTTGGTTTATCATCTGATTAGAATACGACGCTTTTTAAATCTTAAACGGGGAGGATTTATCCCATGCCAATGACAGACTTTCTTTTTACATCAGAATCGGTGAGTGAAGGCCATCCTGACAAGGTCTCCGACCAGATTTCCGATGCAATTCTCGATGCTATCCTTACCCAGGACCCTAAATCACGTGTCGCGTGTGAAACCCTGGTAACAACCGGAATGGCGATGATTGCTGGTGAGATCACAACCGAAGCACGGGTTGATTACGCCGATGTTGTCCGCGAAACGATCAAGGAAATCGGCTACAGTGATGCCGCAATGGGTTTCGATTGGGAGACCTGTGCCGTGCTGGTCTCGCTCGATCGTCAATCCCCCGATATTTCGCAAGGCGTTACTGAAGGCGAGGGGATGTTCAAGGAGCAGGGCGCCGGTGACCAGGGCATCATGTTCGGCTACGCCTGCAATGAAACACCGGAATTGATGCCGATGCCGATCACCTTTGCCCATAAGCTGACCAAGCGCATGGCCGATATTCGCAAGGCCGGCCAGGTTTCCTTTTTGCGTCCCGACAGTAAGTCGCAGGTATCAATTGAATATATCGACGACAAGCCGGTTCGTGTTGATTCGGTTGTTGTTTCGACTCAGCACACACCGGATGTTACCTACGAAACGCTCAAGGAAGCGATCATGCAAGAGGTCATCAAGAAAGAGATTCCGAATGAACTGCTTGATGAAAAAACCAAGTATTACATCAATCCGACGGGGCGATTCGTCATCGGTGGCCCGCAGGGTGACTGTGGTCTGACCGGGCGCAAGATTATTGTTGATACCTACGGCGGCCAGGGCTCACATGGTGGCGGCGCTTTCTCCGGCAAGGACCCGTCAAAGGTTGACCGCAGCGCTTCCTATATGGCCCGCTATGTTGCCAAGAACGTCGTAGCGGCCGGCCTGGCTGAGAAATGTGAAGTTCAGCTCGCCTATGCCATCGGTGTTTCCGATCCGGTCTCGGTTCTGGTCAATGCTTTCGGTACCGGAGTGATCCCGTCCAATGAAATATCCAGGATTGTTCGGGAAGAGTTTGATCTGCGGCCGCGGGCAATTATCGAATCCCTCGACCTGTTGCGCCCGATTTTTCGTGAAACAGCAGCTTATGGCCATTTCGGCCGTGAACTGCCGAATTTCACCTGGGAGAAGACCGATCGGGTTGATTCATTGAAGAAACGTGCCGGCATCTGATTCTTCCGGTTAAGGTGTTTTATCAGCCGGACCTGGTTGCAGGTCCGGCTTTTTTGTGTTCTTGTCACTGTCCGGATCTTCACTTATGATGGCGGCATGAAGCTTTCAGTGATTGTCCCCGTACTCAATGAGATTGATCAATTGCCCGCTTTTTTACGGATGCTGGCAGGGCAGCAGGGTCTCGAGTTTGAGCTGATCATTGTCGACGGTGGTTCCAGCGATGGCAGCACTTCGTTTGTTTCTGAAAGCTCTGCAGAATACCCCGGCCCGCTTTGCCTTGTAGAATCAGCGCCCGGTCGCGGCCGTCAGCTTAACACCGGCGCCGCACGGGCCGCCTCAGATCTGTTGCTGTTTCTCCATATCGACACTGTTTTCAATGATGCCCTGACCCTGGCGCGGGCGGTGGATGAGTATCGGACGGTTATCGATAATAGCCCTGACCGGTGCGTTGCAGCGCATTTCCGGCTGCAATTTCAGCGCGCAAATCAAGAGTCAGCGTTCGGCTATTATTTCTGGGAAGCGAAAGCCAGGCTCGATCGACCGGAATGTACGCATGGCGATCAGGGTTTTCTGATGACCCGCGAGTTGTTTGATAAAGTCGGCCCGTTTGACGTTGATGTTCCCATTGCCGAAGATACCAGGCTGGCTGAACGTGTCCGGGCTCTCGGCGCATGGCACCTCCTTTCCTCTTCGCTCTGCACCTCGGCCCGCCGTTTCGAGAATGAAGGTCTTCAGCAACGCCAGACTCTGAATGCCCTCATTATGAATTTCGCCGCAATCGGCTGGAATGATTTTTTTTCACAGGCCCGCGATGTTTATCGGCAGCAGTCCGAAACCGGGGGGCTCGACCTTGTTCCGTTTTTTGCTCTGATTGATCGGTTGAATCGACAGTCTTCGTTGTTGCAGAGGTTGACACGATGGTACCGGACCGGCATTTATGTCCGGCCCAATGCCTGGCAGCTGGCTTTCCTGAAAGATATCAAACGCAACTTCAAAGATGCGGTTCCGGTCGATGACATCACGCTGCCGGCTCTTGAGTTTCATGATCGGTGGTTTGAACTGCTGACCGATAATTTATTCGGCCGCCTGGTCGCAATGGGCGGTACCTGGATTTGGTATCGACTGACGGTCTGGCGCTATCGAACCGGCAAACTCCATCCATGATTCTAATTCTCTGTTATAATTTGACTAACGAACAGGAGATGCCATATGCGACGTAATATATTCATTATACTTGTTGCCTCGCTTTTTCTTTTCGGTTGTGGCAGCGGTGGCTACAGAAATCAGGAGATACCTTTTCGCCCACCTGCGGCCTACACGACCATGAAAGTGGTTGCCGGAGCGCAGATTGCGGCACAGGCATATGTTACGGTATCTGAAGCGCGGCAATTATTCGGATTTGATATACGCAAGGCCGGCCTTTTACCGGTTCAGGTGGTTATTGACAATGCCGGAGAGGATGCACTCGAAATTCGTCCAGAGCAATCTTTTCTGGTCGACCAGGAGGGCAACTACTGGAACCTCCTCGACAACAGGACTGCCTATCGTCGCGTTACCGAGAGTACCGAGTTTGCCAACGTGACTGGTGAATCAGGTAAAAATGCCTTCTGGGGTGCTCTCGGCGGTGCTGTTGTCGGTGGTGCCATTGCCATAGTTGGCGGCGAAAATGTCGGGAAGGGGGCCGGCAAGGGCGCTGCCATCGGGGGTGCTCTCGGGTCAGTGACCGGTGGTGCCGAGGCGCTTCAATCATCGGAGGCCGAGTATCAGATTTCGCGCGATCTCGGATCCAAGGCATTGGAAAATCATCCGGTTCGTCCCGGCGAACTGGCCCGCGGCTTTCTCTTTTTTCCCGGAGAGGCCCTTTCTGCCGGCCAGTTAAGGCTTCAGATTGAAGCGATTCGGACCGGAAAACTCTATACCGTTCTCCTTGATCTCTGACTGCCTGGTCTCTTTTGAATAGTATTTTACGGTTGACTCAACCTTCCCCGGTTTGATATATCAAGAAAAGTTGATTAATTAAATCTACTGGATATGATATGTTGAACGTCATCAAGGCTCTGGCCGATCCGACGCGGCTCCGGCTGATCGGAATACTGGAGCATGGAGAATTTACGGTACAGGACCTGGTTGCGATACTCGAGATGGGGCAATCACGTGTCTCCCGGCATCTCAGGATCCTGGTTGAAGCCGGAATCTGTACAGTTGAAAAACAGGGAACCTGGAGTTATTTCAAGATCGACGGGAAGGCTGATTTTTTCGCTGCTATTAAAGCTGAGCTAATACCGCGGCTCAGCGGAATCGATGGCTATCACCGGGATCAGATCGGACTGAGCCGGGTCCTGGATGAACGGCGCCGTAAAAGCAGGCAGTTTTTTGATCAGCACGCCCGGCAATGGGACCGGATGGTGAGTGAACTGATCCCGGTCGAGCATTACGCCGATCATATTCTGCGCGAACTTGACCCCGGACATCTGGTCGTTGATGTTGGCGTTGGCACCGGCCGTCTGTTGAATGATCTGTCGAATTCGGCACGATATGTTGTCGGAATCGACCAATCATCGGCAATGCTTGATGAAGCGCGTGCCCGGGTGAATGCCGGACAACTCGACAACGTTGAACTCAGGCTTGGGGAATTGACTCACTTGCCGGTAGCGGACGGCTACGCCGACTGCGTCATCCTCAACATGGTCTTACATCATGCCGCCAATCCCCAGGATTCCCTGAATGAACTGTGCCGGGTCCTGAAGCCGGGAGGAAAGCTGATTGTCGCTGACCTGATCCGACATGATATGGAATGGTTTCAGGTGCAGATGGCTGATCAATGGATGGGTTTTGAAAGAAGGGAAATGGATCGCTGGCTCGATGCCGCCGGGTTCCGGGCCGGTCCGTATGTGCAAATAAAGATTGATGACAGCAAGCCGTCGGTTTTTGTGCTGACTGCTGAGAAAATCGAAATCTGACAACAGACAGAACTTAAGGAGAAGAAAACATGGATTACAAGGTGAAGGATATCGCCCTGGCCGACTGGGGCCGCAAGGAAATCGGGATGGCCGAGGTCGAAATGCCCGGTCTGATGGCCCTGCGCGAAGAATATGGGCAAAAAAAACCTCTGGCCGGCGCCCGGATAACCGGTTCGTTACACATGACGATCCAGACGGCGGTACTGATCGAAACCCTGATTGCCCTCGGCGCTGAAGTGCGCTGGGCTTCATGTAATATTTTTTCGACCCAGGACCATGCCGCAGCCGCTATCGCCGAGGCCGGTGTTCCGGTTTTTGCATGGATGGGTGAATCCCTCGAAGAATACTGGTGGTGTACCGAGCAGGCCCTGACATGGCCGGACGGTCAGTTGCCGAACATGATCCTTGATGATGGCGGTGACGCGACCATGATGGTTCTCGAAGGAGCCAAGTGGGAAAAGGATGGGGTTCCGGAATTAAAGGATGATGATCCTGAAGACTGGGTCGAACTGGTCAAGTGCCTGCGGAGTTCAATTGCCGAAAAGCGTAACGACTGGACCGCTATGCGCGACACAATCAAGGGAGTGACCGAAGAGACCACGACCGGGGTCCATCGCCTGTACCAGCTCGAAAAAGCAGGAACATTGCCGTTCCCGGCCATGAACGTCAACGATTCGGTCACCAAGAGCAAGTTCGATAATGTCTACGGCTGCCGCCACAGTCTGGTCGACGGAATCATGCGCGCGACCGACGTCATGCTGTCCGGCAAGGTTGCAGTGGTTTGCGGCTACGGTGACGTCGGCAAGGGGAGTGCCCAGTCGCTGCGCGGTCAGGGCGCCCGGGTCATCATTACCGAGATCGACCCGATTTGTGCCCTGCAGGCATTGATGGAGGGCTACGAGATCCGGACGCTCGAGGATGTTGTTGAAACTGCGGACATTTTTGTCACCACCACCGGTAACTACAATGTCATCCGGGTTGAGCACATGGAGAAGATGAAGCACAATGCCATCGTTGGCAATATCGGGCATTTCGACAATGAAATCGAGATGGCTGCCCTGGCCAGGGTTCCCGGGATCAAGAAGATCAATATCAAGAACCCGCAGGAACATGGCAACCAGGTTGATCAATGGGTGTTCCCGGACGGCAAGGCGATCATCATACTGGCAGAGGGCCGCTTGCTTAATCTCGGTTGCGCGACCGGCCATCCGTCGTTTGTCATGTCGAACAGTTTTACCAACCAGGTGATCGCCCAGATCGAGCTGTTCGGAAGTTCGGATGAGTACGATAACCAGGTCTATGTCCTACCGAAACACCTTGATGAAAAAGTTGCCCGGCTGCATCTTGAAAAACTTGGAGCCAAATTGACGGTATTGAGCCAGAAGCAGGCCGACTATATCAACGTGCCGATTGAAGGCCCGTATAAATCGGATCATTATCGATATTGAGAAGCTGTTTCCGTTGCAAGTCAAAAGCCCCGTCTGTATCAGGCGGGGCTTTTTATTGGGTTCGGAAAAGGACCAACCAGAGACCGCAAAGACCGACCAGAATATTGGCTGACCAGGTTGCGAGGAGCGGCGGCAATATGCCTGAATAGCCGAAGGCCATGCTGACCGAATGCAGAATGAAATAGGCGACTCCGATAATCACACTGATGACGATACCCAGGGATAGCGAGGTGTTTCGTCCCCGGTTCAATGCGAATGGAATGCCGAGCAGAACCATGACGATGCACGAAAAAGGGGCCGATAAATGGGAATACATGTTCACCAGCAACCGGGTATTGTCATACCCCTCGACTTTCATCTTTTTGGCCAGGCTCTTGAGCTCAAGGTAGTTGAGTTCCCATTCATGCGGCTCCGGACGCTGAAAGTCCTCCGGTGATTTTCCGAAGTCGATCCTCTGTTGCGCCGATTTTACGGAATCGATCATGGCGCCGGAGTTGACGTCGAATTTCCTCATGTTCAGATTTTTGAATTGCCAGGAGCCATCGATATATTGGGCACTGCCGGCATCGGTCCGTCCGGCAATCTGGAAATCACTGTCCATCTGGTAAATGGTGATACCCTGAAGGGCACCTTCACGCGGGACGACCTGCTCAATGTGAATGATCCGGTCGCCGGAGCGGACCCATAATTTATTGCGGAGAAGTTGTGGTTGCGAGAGTCCTTTGATCTTCTGCTCGAGGATCTTGTTCATGGTCCTGGTGCTTCTCGGCAAAAGGAGTTCCTGGGACAGAATGAGGGCAAGCGTTATGCCGCATGTCGTAATGATGATTGGCCGGGAAATACGGAACAGACTCAATCCGCCGGCCCGCATTGCCGTCAGCTCGCCGGTACGGGAAAGGCTGCCGATGGAAGTAAAGGCGGCCATCAGGACAGCCAATGGCGCAACCTGGGTTATAATGAGCGGGAAGGCGTTGATGAAATAACTGAAGTAGAGACCGAGGGCTGCCTTTTTTTCAATAAACTTATCGATCTTTTCGAAAAACTCGACAAGAAAAAAAATACCGACAAAGGCCGCGAGCGCCAGCGCGAAATTTGTCAGAAAAACTTTGACGGTATATCGTGTTAAAAGGGTCATGACTTCTTTTTATTCCTGAAAACATTCGTTGTGAAATCCTGCAACCGGTCTAACAGCTCAAGACGCTTCTCATTGATTGCCATTTTCATCATATAGGCACCTCCAAACAGGAACACAAGAACCGGCAGGATAACAATATACGGAGTGACTCCACCATCGACCGCCAGGGTCTTGGTCAAGGAATAAAGAATATAGAAGACAAAGAAAACCAGCAGTCCGAGGGCGAATCCGCCACCTCGACCGGAACGGGTGGTCTGGATGCCGAGAGGCACTCCGACCAGGGCGAAAATAAATGGTGTGAAAGGCAAAACCGTCCGGTTCAGCAGCTCGACTGTCAGCTCGGCTTTTCTCTGTTGGTCCGGGCTGTTTTTGATCAGTGTTGTCAATTCAAACCAGGAGAGTTCTTTTTCTTTCTTGCGCCGTTCCCCCTGGGGGGCAAGCTCCCGGTCAATATCAAGATTGATATCGTATGACGCAAAATCGATAACCTGATAGGTATTCTGCTCTTCACGGGTTGTCTGGCGGTGAATACTTCCATCAACAAGGTGCAGACTCAACGACAGATCATCCGGGTCGGAAATGATCTGGCCTGTTCTGGCGGTTATGATCGACGGGGTCGAACTGCTCCGTTCATCTGAAATGAATACTCCGTTGATCAAGCCGCTTTTTTGCTCGAGCTGGTTAGCGTAGATGACCAGGTCATCAAAATCATCATTGAAAATTTGCGGTTCGATACCGACATCTGCTTTTTGGGTCGATATATCATAAATTTTGCTGCGGAAAGCGTTGTTGCTGGCCGGTCCGGCGTAAATCGAGAGGATCGCCGTCGCCAGCGCTGTGAGTGTCGCCATAAAAAAAACCGGTTTCAGTATTTTCTGCAGGCTGATGCCATTCGCTTTCATCGCAATAATTTCGGCATCTGAAGAGAGGCGGCCGAATGCAAGCAGGATCCCCATCAGGAAGGCAAGGGGCAAGGTAATGACCATGAAGGCCGGCATCATGTAAAGAAAGAGCAGGGATACCTCGGCAAGAGGTACGCCTTTATTGAGCACCATCTCGACCAGCCTGATCATTCTCCCCATCAGCACAAGCAGGGTAAAGATCATGATCCCGATCAGGGTGGGAGTTGCGATTTCCATCGCAATATATCTGTTGAGTTTTTTTACGCTCATTGCGCCTGAATCTTATTACAACAATCGGCAACTGTAAACATGGATCGGCCGGTTTTTTCCCTTGCCTTGGTCGTTTCTGCATGGTATATAGCCACGTTACTCAAATCCACACGCTTTCTGACCTGCTGAAGGGTGCCTCTGTCTTTGCTGATCGGGGTTTTCGCTGGGATGATGAAAGCGGAGGTCAACAAACCAACAGGAGAAAAAAATGGCACAGATTACCATGAAGCAATTGCTTGAGGCCGGTGTCCACTTTGGTCACCAGACCAAGCGCTGGAATCCGAAGATGAAACCTTATATCTTCGGCGCCCGTAACGGCATCTACATCATCGACCTGCAGAAGACAGTCCGCTATTTCAATACGGCCTATCAGTTCATCAAGGAGGTTGTTGAAGGCGGCGAAAAGGTTCTTTTCGTTGGCACCAAAAAACAGGCCCAGGACTCGATTCTTGAAGAGGCTCTCCGGGCCGACCAGTATTTTGTCAACAGCCGCTGGCTCGGCGGCATGCTGACCAATTTTTCGACCATCAAGGCGAGTATCGATCGTCTCAAAAAAATCGAAGTCATGGCTCAGGATGGCACTTACGACCTTATTACCAAAAAGGAAGCCCTGCAGCTCGACCGTGAAAAAGCAAAGCTCGAAAAGAGTCTCGGCGGGATCAAGATGATGACCAAGCTTCCCGGGGCTATTTTTGTTGTCGATCCGAAAAAAGAAGCGATCGCCGTTAAGGAAGCCCGCAAGCTCGGTATCCCGGTTGTCGCCGTTGTCGACACCAACTGCGATCCGGATGAAGTCGATTACATCATCCCGGGTAATGATGATGCGATTCGGGCCTTGCGCCTTTTTGCATCAAAAATGGCTGATGCCTGTCTTGAAGGTGTCGAAGCGCGCCAGAAGAGCCTTCAGGCAGATGCTGAAGGGAGCGAAACTGAGGCTCCGGCTGAAAACGTCGAAACCGCAAAAGCAGAAACCAAGGTAGAAGCCGCGCCGGTTGAAGCTCCGACTGAAGCTCCTGCGGCAACAGAATAATTACTTCCTTAATCCGGTATCAAGGCGGTTGACATTTATGTCGACCGCCTTTTCTTAAACACCCATAATTCAAAACGGGCGCAAATGCCCGGAACACGTCTTATTTATAGTACAGGAGGTTTACGTGGCGAACATTACCGCAAAGATGGTTGCAGACCTGCGTGCCAAAACCGGCGCCGGTATGATGGACTGCAAAAAAGCATTGAACGAAACGGACGGAAACATCGAAGAAGCTGTTGATTTTCTGCGCAAGAAAGGGCTGTCGGCCGCCGCCAAGAAATCGGACCGTGTTGCGGCCGAAGGACTGATCTCTGTCGCCGGTGAAGAAAAAGCCGGTGCTATTGTCGAGGTCAATGCCGAGACCGATTTCGTTGCCAAGAATGACGCTTTTATCGCTTTTTCAAAAGGCGTTGCCCAGACCGTTTTCGATCACAACCCGGCTGACGTCGACGCCCTTAAGGGACTCGATTTTCCCGGCTCGGGCCGCAACGTCGGCGATGAACTGACTCACCAGATTTCGACGATTGGCGAGAATATGAACATCCGTCGCTTCGCCCGGCTTGAAACAGCAGCAGGCGCCGTTGCCTCCTATGTGCATGCCGGTGGTAAGATTGGTGTTCTTGTGCAACTGGACAGTGACGGTCAGGCTGATCAGATTGCAGCGACAGCCCGGCAGATTGCCATGCACGTTGCAGCGGCCAATCCGCAGTATCTCAGTCGCCAGGATGTGCCGGACGAGATTGTCGCAAAAGAAAAAGAGATTATGAAAGTCAAGGCTCTCGAGAGCGGCAAACCGGAAAACATTGTCGACAAGATTGTCGAGGGACAGATTAATAAATTTTTCGGAGAAATTTGCCTGCTTGAGCAGGTTTATGTTATCGATACCGATATGAAGGTCGGCAAGGTCGTTGAGGCGCTGGCCAAGGATATCGGTGCCGAGGTCTCACTGGCCGCATATGTGCGTTACCAGCTTGGTGAAGGCATTGAGAAAAAAGAGGATGATTTCGCGGCAGAAGTTGCTTCCCTGACCAAATAAAAGGTATCTTCATGGCGAACAAACCTGTGTATGACCGAATTCTGCTAAAGTTAAGCGGTGAAGCTCTGGCCGGACAACAGGGGTACGGAATCGATCCCGAGGTCATCACCGGAATTGCTTCTGAGATCAGAGATGTCATCAATATGGGTGTTCAGGTTGCCCTGGTCATCGGCGGCGGCAATATCTTCCGGGGACTTTCGGCAGCATCCAGGGGGATGGATCGTGCCAGTGCCGATTACATGGGGATGCTGGCAACAGTGATGAACAGTCTCGCCATGCAGGATGCCCTCGAATCGGTTGGCGTCGATACCCGGGTTCAGTCGGCCATTGAAATGCAGGAAATCGCCGAACCGTATATTCGTCGACGGGCTGTTCGTCATCTTGAGAAGGGGCGCGTTGTTATTTTCGGGGCCGGGACCGGCAACCCGTATTTCACGACCGATACCGCTGCCAGTCTGCGTGCCATGGAGATTAACGCCAATGTTATTCTCAAGGCGACCAAGGTCGATGGCGTCTACAGCTCTGATCCGACCAAGGATAAGGATGCCGTCAAGTACGAAAAACTGACCTACCTTGAGGTGCTGCAGAAGAATCTTCAGGTTATGGATGCGACAGCGACCTCGCTTTGCATGGACAACAGTCTTCCCATTATTATTTTTGATTTGACCAGTACCGGTAATATCGAAAAAGTTGTTCGGGGAGCAGATATCGGGACTCTTGTTACAGGAGGGTGATGCCATGTACAATGACATTTTGAATGAAGCCAAAGGCGGGATGGACAAAGCGGTTGAAAGCCTGAAAAAGGAACTGACCAAAGTCAGAACCGGTCGGGCTTCAGTCTCTTTGCTCGATGATGTCCGGGTTGATTATTACGGAACCCCGACTCCCCTGAACCAGGTCGGAACCCTGGCGGTTCCCGAACCGAGGTTGATTACGATTCAACCATGGGAAAAACCGCTGATTCCGGAAATTGAAAGAGCGATCATGAAGGCAGACCTCGGGCTCAATCCGGCTTCGGACGGCCAGATAGTCAGAATAGCTATCCCGGCGCTGACCGAAGAGCGGCGTAAAGAGATGGCAAAACTGGCAAAGAGCATTGGCGAAAATGCCAAGATTTCTGTCCGGAACTCCCGTCGTGATGCCAACGATATGCTCAAACAGCTGGAAAAGGAAAAAGAAATTTCAGAGGATGACCTCAAACGCGGGGAAAAAGAAGTCCAGGATTTGACCGATGGTTATGTCAAGAAGATTGATGAAGTCGTCGCTGCCAAAGAAGCTGAAGTGATGGAGATTTAAGGCAATTCAGTTGCCAATAAAAAGATAAGGAGAAAGAAATGGCACTTTCAATTACCGAAGAATGTATTGCTTGCGGTGCATGTGTGGATACCTGCCCGGTGGATGCGATTTCCGAAGCTGGTGATATCTATGCGATCAGTGCGGACTGCACGGAATGTCAGGCCTGCGTTGACAGTTGCCCGGTCGGGGCAATCGTCGAGTAAAAACAAAAGGGCGCCTTAACGGCGCCTTTTTTTTGCCGTTTTCCCGCCTTGCCGCCAGCCCTTCTTTCATGGTAAATTCCACAGCTGTATATGATGAAAGACAGCGAAAATACAAGTGAACATATACCCTGTCATCTGGCGATCATCATGGATGGTAATGGTCGGTGGGCACAAGCACGCCATTTGCCGCGGATTGTCGGTCATCAGAAAGGTGTTGAGACCGTTCGCCAGATTGTCGAAGAGTGCACTTCCCTCGGCATCCGCTATCTGACTCTCTATGCCTTCAGTTCCGAGAATTGGGGTCGACCGTCGGAAGAGGTATCAGCCCTGATGGGCCTGTTGTCGAGCTATCTAAAAAGTGAGCTGCAATCGTTGCTGACCAACCGGGTCCGACTTAATGTAATTGGTGAAATCGAAAAGCTGCCAAAAAATATCCGTCGGACTCTTGTTGATTCAGTGGAGAGGACAAGGAACAACGAGGGTATGACCCTGACGCTTGCACTCTCTTACGGTTCCCGCGATGAACTTGTGCGGGCTTGCCGGAAGATTGCGCTCAGGATCGAAAAAGGGGAGTTGGGTTCTGCCGATATTAACGAGAAGATGATCGAGTCTGAACTTGACACCCGGGATCTTCCGGAGCCGGATCTGCTGGTCAGGACCAGCGGCGAAATGCGCATCAGTAATTTCCTGCTCTGGCAAATCGCCTACACCGAGCTCTACTTTACCGAAGTATACTGGCCCGATTTTAATCGGGACGAGCTGCATAAAGCAATCAAGGTTTTTGGCCAACGACAACGTCGATTCGGTCTGACGTCCGAACAGACGGACCCGGTAAAATCGACCGAAGGAGAGTCCTATTAAAAAACGACTCTTGACGGCAGCAATTGCCCTGCCGGTACTAGCATTTATTGTTCAGTACGCTGACCGGAGTATTTTTATCGGTCTGACCGTCCTGGTGTCGACGCTCGGACTCTATGAGTTCTATGAGATGACCCTGACAGGGAAACGTCGGATTGAAAGTTATCTTGCCTTATCCTTCGGGGCACTGTTTTGTGGTTATGTCTGCTCGAATGAACCGGCAACAGCGCTGTTCGTTCTGACCGTGATTTTTCTTTTGCTGGCGGTTGTCTACCTTTTCCGGTTCGGCGAATTATCGCTGGTAATTCAGCATCTTGCGATCACTTTTCTCGGATTGCTCTACATTCCCTTTCTGCTCGGCCACCTGGCCTTGTTACGGGGTTTGCCGTACGGAAGTTCATGGGTTTTTCTGGTTCTGGTTGTCGCCATGGTCGGCGACTAGGCCGCACTGTTTGTCGGTTCGGCTGTTGGCCGGCGCAAGCTCTATCCTTCGATCAGCCCGAATAAGAGTATTGAAGGCGCGCTCGGGGGGCTTGCCGGGAGTGTTCTCGGCGCGGTAGTCTTTAAGCTGCTGTTCTTTCCGCAAGCTGATCTGGTGATGGTTGTCGGTCTGGCGATCGTTCTTTCGGTTGCTGCACAACTGGGGGATCTTTTTGAATCGATGTTGAAAAGAAGTTGTCAGGTCAAGGATTCGGGAAAAATCATACCGGGACATGGTGGCATTCTTGATCGCCTCGATTCCCTTCTGTTCGTTTTCCCTGCAGCATATTACCTGATAGGTTTCTTCGGTTGATCTATGATTCATAAGAAATTGACGATACTCGGTTCGACTGGATCAATTGGCGTCAGCACCCTTGAAATAGCTGCTGTCCACCCGGATCAGTTCAGGGTAGTCGCGATGACTGCCGGTTATAACCTCGATCGCTTTGTCTCACAGATCCGATCCTTCCATCCGGAGCTGGTATCGGTGGTGTCGCCTGATGATGCGACGAAGCTCAGGCAAATCCTCGGAGACGATGCTCCGGAAATCGTTTCAGGGGTCGAAGGGCTGATTGCCTGCGCAACCCATCCCGCTGTTGATATGGTCGTGTCGGCCATAGTCGGCGCGGCCGGTCTCGTTCCGACTATGGCCGCAATTGAGTCCGGCAAGGATGTTGCTCTGGCCAACAAGGAGACCCTGGTGACCGCCGGTTCACTGGTGATGGAATCAGTCGCCAGAAGCGGGATTAAGCTCTATCCGGTCGATAGCGAACATTCAGCAATTTTTCAGTCACTCGAAGGGCACCGCGACAAGGATGTCAGGCGACTGATTCTTACGGCCTCCGGCGGTCCTTTCCGCGATCAGGATCCGGCAACATTTGCTGAAATCACTCCTGAAGATGCTCTGTCTCACCCGAACTGGAATATGGGACGGAAGATTACTATCGATTCGGCGACAATGATGAACAAGGGGTTGGAGGTCATCGAAGCACATTGGCTTTTCGATCTTCCCGGAGAACAGATCGATGTACATGTTCATCCGCAAAGTATCGTTCACTCGATGGTCGAATATGTCGACGGTTCGGTCATTGCCCAGCTCGGAATCCCCGACATGAAGACGCCGATTGCCTACGCTCTTTCATACCCGGAACGGCTGCCTCTGGACCTGCCACCTCTCGATCTCTGCCAGCTCGGCGCGCTCACTTTTCAGAAGCCGGATTCAGGAAGGTTTCCATGTCTGGAGCTTGCTTATGAGGCGCTGGCCGCGGGTGATTCGGCCCCCGCTGTGTTGAATGCGG
This sequence comes from Desulfuromonas sp., assembly GCA_002869615.1. Lineage (NCBI taxonomy): Bacteria > Pseudomonadati > Thermodesulfobacteriota > Desulfuromonadia > Desulfuromonadales > Desulfuromonadaceae > Desulfuromonas > Desulfuromonas sp. The sequence continues at coordinate 120,642 of PKUH01000004.1, forward strand.
CCAACGAAATAGCAGTCGGTTCTTTTCTTGAGCGTCGAATCCGGTTTACCGATATTCCGGATCTGATCCGGTTGACTCTTGATCATCATGAAATAATTAAACTGAACAACATTGAAGATGTCCTCCTGGTAGACCGGTGGGCACGAGACTTCACGTCCGGAAATCTTCCGGCATAGACAGGTGCAGATGTGACTCTAGAACAGATTATTTTCGGCATAATTTTTCTTGGAATCCTCGTTTTCGTCCATGAGCTTGGCCATTTTCTGGTCGCCAAGATGAACAGGGTCAAAGTCCTCAAGTTTTCACTCGGTTTTGGTCCGAAAATCATTTCCAGGAAATGGGGAGAGACTGAATATATGATCTGTGCCGTGCCGCTCGGCGGATACGTGCAGATGCTGGGTGAAGGAAAAGGAGAGATGGGTGAGGATGCGCTCCTGACCGAAGAGGAAAAAAGTCATTCCTTTGCCCATAAAACAGTTGGCCAGCGGACGGCGATTGTTGCGGCCGGGCCGATCATGAATCTGATTTTGCACTTCTTGATCCTTCCGATCGCATATATGGTCGGCGTTGATATGCCGGCATTCCTCGATCAGAAAACCTGTATCGGTTATGTGCTCGAGGAATCGGAGGGAGCGGCCGCCGGATTCGAGCCGGGTGATTGTATCGTCACAATTGGCGATGACCCGATCGCCAGCTGGTCCGATGCCAATAAGGCGCTGATTTCCCATGCCGGGATGCCGCTCGAGTTTGGAGTGGAACGGGGCACTGAAACCATCAATCTCAGCATCGGAGAGGACAATGGCAGCCTTGAAGGATTGCAGGCACTCGGTCTTTTCCCCCGGCAGCCGGCCATTATCGGCGCTCTGTCTCCCGGTATGCCGGCCAAGTCTGCCGGCATGGAGGTCGGTGACAGAATTGTGGCGATTGATGGGTCCGAGGTCAGCAACTGGTATGATCTCAGGGTCTTTATTCAGCAGAGCGAAGGAGAGACCCAGCAGTTTACCGTTGATCGTTCCGGAACCAGGGTTGACCTCGAGGTTGCTCCTACTAAAAAGGGAAGAGATGGTGATTTTCTGATCGGTGTTGGTCCGGAACAACAGGTCGTATTCAAGCGGTTCGGTTTTATCGAATCGATCCGTTATGGTGCCGAAAGGACCATGGACCTGATTGAGTTGACCCTGGTTTTTATTCAGAAACTTTTTTCCGGACATGTCTCAACGAAAAATATTGGCGGGCCGATCATGGTCGTACAGATCGCCGGGCAGGCCGCACAGACCGGACTTGCCAGCAGCTTGACTTTTCTCGCTTTCCTCAGTATTCAGCTCGGTATCCTTAACCTGTTGCCGATTCCGATTCTCGATGGCGGCCATCTTCTGTTCAATCTGACCGAGTTTGTTTACCGGAAACCGATTTCAATCAGGGTTCGAGAGTTTGCCCAGCAGATCGGCCTGGTCCTGCTTCTGATGCTGATGGTCCTCGCTTTCTATAATGATATTGTCAGGCTTTTTTTCGGAGGCCAGTAGGTGACTGAAGTTCTTCTGACCCTGGCGACCGCAACCCGGACCGCCAGCGTGGCACTAACCGCCGGTGAGGAGCTGCTTGCCGAGGTGACGTTTAATCCCCCGACGACCCAGAGTGAAGTTTTGCTCCCGGCCGTCGAACAGGCCTTGTCCGGAGTCAATCTCGATATTGACTCAGTTGATGCCATTGCCGTTGTTGTCGGTCCCGGGGCGTTTACAGGTTTACGCGTCGGGGTCGCTACGGCCAAGGGCCTGGCCCTGGCAACCGGCAAGCCGCTGATCGGCATTTCATCACTTGAGGCGCTGGCGATGCAGGTTCCGGACGTTGCACTGCCGGTTTGTGCATTGCTCGATGCCAGAAAAGGCGAGGTCTATGCCGGCCATTTCGAATGGCAGTCCGGGATGCCGCAGGCATCGAAACCTGAAGAAGTTGTCGATCCGGAATTATTGCTCCAGGCGGTTTCCGGTAACACCCTTTTTGTCGGCGATGGCAGTGAGTTTTACCGGACCTTGATCATCCGTAAACTGGGACAAAGAGCACTCTTTGCCCCGGCTTCGGCAAGTGTTCTCAGGGCCGGATCAGTGGCCCGGATAGCCCTCCGGAAATTCAGGAATGGCGATACGGTTTTGCCCGAGAATTTGAATCCGGTCTATATCAGTCCTTCTGATGCTGAAATAAATGAGAAAAGAGCGATCGGCAACACTATAGAAGGTTGACAATATTCTGGTCGTTGGTTATTTTAAAACTGTATTTTACGACTCACTTTTAAACACTAAACTGGAGGTGCCGATGCAGGAGCAAGAAAGGGTTCTGGTCGAAAAATTAGTTAGCGAAAACCCACGTTTCCGCAAACTTTACGAGGAACATCAGTTTTTCGAAAAAGAATTGGTAGAACTCGAAGATAGACCCCATCTGACTCCCGAGGACGAGCTCGAACAGAAAAAAATCAAAAAGCTGAAGTTGGCCGGCAAAGAAGAGATGGAGTTGATTCTTCAACAACACCGGGATTAGTTTTTATTGATATTATGTGACCATGTTTCCGCCTTCCCGGGCGTTTGCGTGGAGCAATATAAGACGAACAACTTGACAGGGGTCCTGCCCCTGTCGTTTGTTTATTTTGGGCTGAAAAAGAGGAAATTATGCCGAAACTGAAGTCGGATACAACGACCGTTGGCCAGAAGATGGCCGGTGCGAGAGCTCTCTGGCGGGCAACCGGAGTGCGCCAGGAAGATTTTGGCAAGCCGGTTGTCGCCGTCGTAAATTCTTTTACCCAGTTTGTTCCCGGGCACGTACATCTGCATGGCATCGGGCAGATGGTTGTTGCGGAAATTGAACGGAATGGAGGAATTGCCAAAGAGTTCAATACCATGGCCATTTGCGATGGCATCGCCATGGGGCACGACGGGATGCTCTACAGCCTGCCGTCGCGAGAATTGATCGCCGATACGGTCGAGTACATGGTCAATGCCCACACCGCTGATGCGCTTGTCTGTATTTCGAACTGTGACAAGATTACGCCCGGCATGTTGATGGCTGCAATGCGCCTCAATCTGCCGACGGTTTTTGTCAGTGGCGGTCCGATGGAAGCCGGCAAGGCAACCGTTGCAGGGAATGAAGTTCATCTCGACCTGGTCGATGCGATGGTTGCGGCGGCAACTCCCGGGATCCCTGAAGATGTGGTCAAAGAACATGAGCGCTCCGCCTGTCCGACCTGCGGATCCTGTTCCGGAATGTTTACCGCCAATTCCATGAATTGCCTGACCGAGGCCCTCGGCCTCAGCCTCCCCGGCAACGGCAGTCTGCTGGCGACCCATGCCGATCGCAAGGAACTTTTCCTCGAAGCGGCCCGCACCGTCCTGCGTCTGACCGGGCGCTATTATTCAGAACAAGATGAATCGGCCCTGCCGCGCGGAATCGCAACCAAAGCCGCTTTCGAAAATGCCATGCGGCTCGATATTGCCATGGGTGGTTCGACCAACACCGTCCTGCATCTTCTGGCGGTTGCCCATGAGGCCGGTGTCGACTTCACCATGGAAGATATTAACCGGCTCTCCCTGGAAACGCCGAATCTGTGCAAGGTAGCACCCTCGGTCCAGCACTACCACATGGAAGATGTCCATCGGGCCGGCGGTGTCTTTGGTATCCTCGCCGAGCTCGACCGGGGCAAGATGATTCACCGTGATGTGGCGACTGTTCACTCCGGTGATATGGGTCAAGCCCTGGAGAAATATGATTTCCGGACGACTGACGATCAGGCTGTGAAAACGATGTTTTCGGCAGCTCCCGGAAATGTACCGAGTCTCGAGCCCTTCAGTCAGCAGGCGCGCTGGGCATCACCGGATCTCGATCGTGAAAACGGTTGTATTCGTGACGTCGATCATGCCTACAGTGCCGACGGCGGGCTGGCTGTTCTTTACGGAAACCTTGCACCCGACGGCTGCATTGTCAAGACGGCCGGTGTCGAGAAGGAGGTCTGGACGTTTTCGGGCCCGGCAAAAATATTTGAGAGTCAGGATGCGGCGATTGATGGCATCCTCAATGATTCCGTCAAAGCGGGTGATGTTGTTATCATCCGCTACGAAGGCCCGAAGGGCGGACCCGGTATGCAGGAGATGCTTTACCCGACCAGTTATCTGAAATCGAAAGGGCTCGGCAAGGCATGTGCCCTGATTACCGACGGTCGATTCTCGGGTGGAACGTCCGGTCTTTCGATCGGACATGTCTCACCGGAAGCGGCTGAAGGAGGAATGATCGGTTTGATCAGGGAAGGGGATCTGATCGTTATCGATATCCCGAATCGGGTTATTAAAGTCGATGTTGCCGATGCGGTACTCGAGACGCGTCGGGCCGAGATGGAGGCTGCCGGATCGGATGCCTGGAAACCGGCCAAGCGCCAGCGCAAAGTCAGTACTGCACTGCAGGCCTACGCCGCGATGACGACCAGCGCCGCCCAGGGTGCCGTACGCAAGATTCGCTGACAGGTTTGCCAGATAAAATATTTTTACCGTCATTCTTTTGGAGGAGGTTCACGTGAAAATGACCGGTTCTGAAATACTGCTTGAATGTTTCAAGGAAGAAGGGGTCGATACCGTCTTCGGCTACCCCGGGGGGGCGGTTATCAATCTTTATGATGACCTGATGAAGTCAAAGATCAACCATATCCTGCCACGGCACGAACAGGCTGCGATCCACGCTGCCGATGGATATGCGCGCGCGACCGGAAAGGTCGGGGTGGCGATTGCCACCAGCGGACCGGGTGCGACCAACACGATTACCGGTATCGCAACCGCTTACATGGATTCGATTCCGATGGTGGTTGTCACCGGTCAGGTTCCGACCCCGTTGATCGGCAACGATGCTTTCCAGGAAGCCGATGTGGTCGGGATTACCCGTCCGGTCACCAAACACAACTACCTGGTCAAGGATGTTCGTGATCTGGCGCGGATTATGAAGCAGGCGTTCTATATTGCCCGCACCGGAAGGCCGGGGCCGGTGGTTGTCGATCTGCCGAAGGATGTCCAGGTCGCCGAAACGACATTTGCATATCCGGATAAGGTCGAGTTGCGCGGCTACAAGCCGACTTTCAGCGGTAATGCCCGGCAGATTGCCAAAGCCGCAAAAATGATTCTGACAGCGCGCAAGCCGGTTCTTTATGTCGGTGGCGGGGCCAGCCTGTCGGATTCCGACAAGGAACTGCTCAAACTCGCTGAAATGATCAAGGCTCCGGTGACAACGACCCTGATGGCGATGGCCGCATTTCCGCAGAATCATCCGCTCTGCATGGGCATGCTCGGCATGCACGGGACCTATCATGCGAATATGGCGGTCACCAATTCCGATCTGCTGATCGCTTTGGGCGCCCGTTTTGATGATCGGGTGACCGGCAAGATTGCGACCTTTGCCCCGGACGCAAAAATCATTCACGTTGACGTCGACCCGACGTCGATTAAAAAGAATGTTCGGGTCGATCTGCAGATTGTCGGCGACCTCAAGGATGTGCTGAAGAAGCTGCTCAAGGAACTCTCTGAGCAAAAGAGCGAGGTCAAGCAGTTGGCTGAAAGACTCAAGCCATGGCGCGACGAGATCACCGAATGGAAGAAGACGCACCCGCTGACCTATAAATCATCGAAGACGGAGATCAAGCCGCAATTCGTCATCGAAAAGCTGAGTGAGCTATCAGATGATGACGCGATTGTCACCACCGAAGTCGGGCAACATCAGATGTGGGCCGCCCAGTTTTTCAAGTATAACCGGCCGCGTACCTTCCTCTCCTCGGGCGGACTCGGCACCATGGGATACGGCTTGCCGGCGGCTCTCGGCGCCCAGGCTGCTTACCCGAAGCGTCAGGTCATTGATATTTCCGGTGACGGGTCCTTCCAGATGAATTCACAGGAGTTGGCAACCCTGGTTCAATACCGGCTGCCGGTCAAGATTGTTATTCTCAATAACAATTTTCTCGGCATGGTTCGCCAGTGGCAACAGCTGTTTTTTGACAAACGCTACAGTCAAACCTGCCTTGAACTGCCGATCGACTTCAAGAAACTGGCTGAAGCCTATGGCGCAACCGGTCTGACCTGCAGTAAGCCGGGGGAGGTTGAAGCGACCATCAAGGAAGCTTTTGCGACCGACGGACCGGTTATCATGGAATTCAAGGTCTGCCGTGAGGAGAATGTCATGCCGATGGTCCCGGCCGGCGCCGGGCTCAATGAAATGGTTCTGGCGACTTAAGTCACGAATTGTGACAGGAGGAATAGCACAATGAAACATACTATTTCCGTTTTGGTGGAAAATGAATTCGGAGTTCTGTCCCGGATTGTCGGGCTGTTTTCCGGCCGTGGTTTTAATATTAACAGCCTGTCGGTTGCACCGACCCTCGATCCCTCTATCTCGCGGATGACGCTCGTGACCTCCGGCGATGATCAGATTATCGAACAGATTAACAAGCAGCTCAACAAGCTGATTGACACGATCAAGGTCATCGACTACACCAGCGAAGGGCATCCCTATGTTGAACGCGAGCTTGCCCTGATCAAGGTCAATGCCGAAGAGAGCACCAGGGCCGAGGTTATGCGGGTCGTCGATATTTTCCGTGGCAAGGTCATTGACGTGACGCCGAAGTCCTACACCATTGAGGTCATGGGAGCTCCGGATAAAGTTGACGCAATCATCGAAATCCTGCGACCGATCGGGATCAAGGAAGTGATCCGGACCGGGCCGGCTGTCCTCGGACGCGGCTCGAAGGGATGGTCCAGCAACTGATAATCATTTGGCAAGGATGGCACTCTGTGTTATATCTCTTGGCTACTTTTTAAAGAATTCGACTAAGGAGCATATTGATGAAAGTCTATTATGACAAAGATGCCGATCTATCGATCATCAAGGGGATGAAGGTCACGATTGTCGGTTATGGATCGCAGGGTCATGCCCATGCCTGCAATCTTAAGGATTCGGGTGTTGATGTCACCGTCGGTCTGCGTACCGGTTCTTCGTCTGTTGCCAAGGCAGAAGCCCATGGGCTGCAGGTCAAGCCGGTTGCAGAGGCCGTTGCCGCTGCCGACCTGGTCATGATCCTGACACCGGATGAATTCCAGTCACAGCTTTACCGCGACGAGATTGAACCGAATATTAAAAAAGGTTCGACCATGGCCTTTGCCCATGGCTTCAGCATCCATTACAACCAGGTCGAGCCGCGGGCAGATCTCGATGTGATCATGATTGCGCCGAAAGCACCGGGCCATACCGTCCGTTCCGAGTTTGAGAAGGGCGGCGGCATTCCGGATCTGATTGCCATCTTCCAGGATGCCTCCGGCAAGGCCAAGGAGGTTGCTCTTTCTTATGCCAGCGCCATCGGCGGCGGGCGGACCGGTATCATCGAAACGACGTTCAAGGATGAGACCGAGACCGACCTGTTTGGTGAGCAGGCGGTTCTCTGCGGTGGTGCCGTTGAACTGGTCAAGGCCGGGTTTGAAACCCTGACCGAGGCCGGGTACTCTCCGGAAATGGCTTATTTCGAATGCCTGCATGAGCTGAAGTTGATCGTTGATCTGATGTATGAAGGCGGCATTGCAAACATGAATTACTCGATTTCCAACAACGCCGAGTATGGTGAGTACGTCACCGGTCCGAAAGTGATCAACGACGAAAGCCGCAGGGCAATGCGTGAATGCCTCGATAATATTCAGAATGGTGAGTATGCCAAGCGTTTTATTCTCGAGGGCCAATCGAATTATCCTGAAATGACAGCCCGGCGCCGTCTCAATGCCGCTCATCCGATCGAGCAGGTTGGCGAAGGTCTGCGCAAGATGATGCCCTGGATCAAGAAGATTGTTGATAAAAGTAAAAACTGATTAATGACATCGGGGACAACAGGTTTGTCCCCGCTTCATTTGATGGGAAATTTATGAACGACAATACACTGCCCGTGGCCCGTGAAGGACTTCCATTTATAGCTCTTTTCGCATTTGTGACGCTGGTCTTCGCCTTACTCGACTGGGGTTTTCTTGCCTTCATTGCCCTGGTACTGACCCTTTTTACCGTTTACTTTTTCAGGGACCCGGAACGCTACTGTTCGGCGGAAAACGGCGACGTTATTGCCCCGGCCGATGGCAAGGTTGTCTTTGTCGGCGAGGTCATGGAAGAGCGATTCTTCAAGGAAGAAGTGCAGAAGGTCAGTATTTTTATGTCGGTGTTTGATGTCCATGTTAATCGTGCCCCCTGTTCGGGGAAGGTTGTCGATACCTACTACAACAAGGGCGAATTTCTCAATGCTTCTCTCGACAAGGCGAGCCTGGAGAATGAACAGTCCGGTATTTTCATGCAGACCGAAAACGATAAGAATATCCTTTTTGTCCAGGTTGCCGGTCTGATTGCCCGTCGCATCATTTCTTACCCGAAGACCGGAGATATTATAAAGCGCTGCAATCGTTACGGTTTGATCCGTTTCGGTTCAAGGGTCGATATTTATCTGCCGAAAAGTGCCGAGCTGAGTGTACACCTCGGTGATCGCACCGTTGCCGGTGAAACCGTGGTCGGAAACCTGCAATGATGACTAATAATCAGGAAAAAAATGAAGTAAAAAAAGGAGGTATCCGCCGCGGGGTTTACCTTTTGCCAAACCTGTTTACGACCGGAACCTTGTTTGCCGGTTTCTACAGTATCATCGCGACAACCAGGGGGCATTATGAAATTGCCGCCTGGTTTATCCTGGTCGCTGCCATTTTTGATGTTCTCGATGGAAAGGTGGCCCGTATTACCGGGACAACCAGTCAGTTCGGGGTTGAGTACGATTCTCTGGCTGATCTGGCGTCGTTCGGAGTTGCCCCTGGGGTCTTGATGTATGCCTGGGCACTGACCGGTTTCGGCAAGCTCGGTTGGCTGGCCGGATTCTTATACGTTGTGTGCGGTGCCCTTCGCCTGGCCCGGTTTAACGTTCAGGTCAATACGGTAGAATCGAAGCGATTTGTCGGATTGCCGATACCGGCCGCCGCCGGTCTGGTTGCCTCCTGTGTTCTCCTGTTTTATCGTCTCGGCGGCTCTGGAGAGATAAAGAAAATATCGATTCTGATCCTGATTTACGTGCTGGCGTACTTGATGGTGAGCAATTTTCGCTATTTTTCGCTCAAAGACCCGGAACTGTTTAAACGTCAGCCCTTCGGTTTTTTGGTTCTGGCAATCATTCTTATTATTATCATCGTTGCCGAACCGGCGATCATGCTTTTCACCGTCGCTTTTCTCTACATGCTTTCCGGGATGATTGCGAAGGTGTTTGGGTTCTTCAGATCGACCGAGAAAAGTCCTGTTGGTACGAAGAAAGAGTAAATACTCTTTTTTGCACAACGGGGTTGACAATATGTCTGCTTTGCTGTTTTATAAAATAACAATTCATTAAAGGCTATGAAGAGGAGTAGTAGAATCCTTGCCCTGTTACAGAGAGCCGGCGGTTGCTGCGAGCCGGTACAGTGCTGATTCGAACTCGCCTTGGAGCCGCGGAAGTGAAGTTTCGATGACCTAGCTTCTGCCGTGAGCCAGCGTAAATGGCCAAACAAGGTCTGCACAAGTTAATGATAAGTTGACTGGCAGACGAAACAGGGTGGTACCGCGAAGCGACAGCTCTCGCCCCTGCTAAAGGGGTGGGAGCTTTTTATATGCACCTGATACGAAAATGAGAGGAGGTGGTCGTATGGAATCTGACCTGGCTGATCTAGACCGGACCAAGAAAGATCCCGAGGGGAAGTTGAGACGTTTTAATTTCTGCCGGCCGCTTCTGCTGCCCGGCGCCAGGAAACTGGATACGGAGGACTTATGAGTGAAAAAACAAATATTATAATTTTCGATACGACGTTGCGTGACGGCGAACAATCGCCCGGCGCCAGCATGAACATAGATGAAAAACTTCGTATTGCCCACCAGCTTGAAAAGATGAATGTCGATGTCATCGAAGCCGGTTTCCCGATCGCTTCGGTCGGTGATTTTGAAGCGGTCAAAAAGATAGCAGAGTCGATCAAGGGACCGCAGATCGCCGGTTTGTGCCGCTCGAATTTCAAGGATATCGACCGCGCCTGGGAAGCGTTGCAGTACGCCGGGGAGCGCGGGCGGATTCATACTTTTATCGCAACCTCGGATATTCACATGGAGCGTAAGCTGCAGATGGAGCCGGCCAAGGTCAAGGAGACGGCAGTCGCTGCCGTCAGGCACGCCGCCAAATATACCTCGAATGTCGAGTTCTCCTGCGAAGACGCAGTTCGTACGCGGATCGAGTTCCTCGCCGAAATGGTTGAGGCGGTCATTGATGCCGGGGCAACGACGGTCAATATTCCCGATACCGTCGGCTATGCGATTCCGCATGAGTTTTACGAAACAATCACTTATCTCAGGCAGAATGTACCGAATATTGACAAGGCGGTCCTTTCGGTCCACTGTCATAACGATCTCGGCCTTGCCGTTGCCAACTCGCTGGCTGCTATTCGGGCCGGTGCCCGCCAGGTCGAATGTACAATCAATGGGATCGGTGAACGGGCCGGCAACTGCTCGCTTGAGGAGGTTGTCATGGGGTTGCGCACCCGACATGACATCCTGCCGTATACGACCCAGGTCGAAACCGAGCATATTTATGCCGCCAGTCGCCTCCTTTCGACAATTACCGGCATTACCGTGCAGCCGAACAAGGCGATTGTCGGTGCCAATGCTTTTGCTCACGAAGCCGGAATCCATCAACATGGTGTTTTGATGGACAAGGAAACCTACGAAATCATGACCCCGGAGTCAATCGGGCTCACCAAGAATAAACTGGTACTCGGTAAGCATTCCGGCCGGCATGCTTTTATCGACCGTCTCAAAGAGCTCGGTTATGACTTGCCGAAAGAGGATATTGAGAAGGCTTTTACCCGCTTCAAGGATCTCGCAGACCAGAAGAAGGAGATCTTCGACGAGGACCTTGATGCGATCATTGCTGACGAGGTTGTGCGGATTGAGGAGCGTTACAAGCTGATGCAGATGAACGTCGCCTCCGGTTCGTTTGCCGCGCCGACGGCGACTGTGCAGATGCAGGTCGACGGTGAAGAGAAGAAAACGGCGGTTATGGGTGCTGGCCCGGTCGATGCGACCTTCAAGGCGATAAAGGCGCTGACCGGCAGCAATGCTGAACTGAAGCAGTATTCGGTCGGAGCGATTACCGGTGGTACCGATGCCCAGGGTGAGTGTACGGTTCGACTCTCCGAAAACGGTCGAGAAGTTCTTGGTCAGGGAGCGCATGAAGATATCATTGTCGCCAGTGCCAAGGCTTACATCAATGCCCTGAACAAGATCTCTTCGGTTATGGAGCGGGTCGGGGTTCCGATTTAAGTCCGGTTTTCGGAAAAATAATTATTCGAGAAAAGTTAAAAACAGGAGCCAAGATGGGACAAACCACAGCTGAAAAGATTTTTGCATCACATTTGCGTGATGAACCCTTTGCCGGGACCAAGGTTCTCGATCTCGACCGGGTTCTTTGTCACGAGATTACCACTCCGGTGGCCATCGCTGACCTCGAGTGGCGCAACAAGGATCGGGTTTACGACAACACCAAAATCAAGGCGGTTATTGATCATGTGACTCCGGCCAAGGACAGCAAAACGGCGCTTCAGGCCAAAATTCTCCGGGACTGGGCGAAGCGGCACGATATTGTCGACTTTTTTGACGTCGGTCATAACGGCGTCTGTCATGCCCTGTTCCCGGAAAAAGGATATATCCGCCCCGGCTTCACCGTCATCATGGGTGATTCCCATACCTGCACCCATGGTGCTTTCGGTGCGTTTGCCGCCGGTGTCGGTACGACCGATCTCGAAGTCGGTATTCTTAAAGGGGTGTGCGCTTTTCGCGAACCGAAAACGATCCGGATTAATCTGAACGGAACCCTGCCGCAGGGTGTTTATGCCAAGGATGTCATTCTTTACGTCATCGGTCAGATCGGCGTCAACGGCGCTACCGATCGGGTCATCGAGTTTCATGGTCCGGTCGTCGAGCAGATGAGTATGGAATCGCGCATGACCCTTTGCAATATGGCGATCGAAGCCGGCGGCACATCTGGTATCTGTCAGCCGGACATGATTACCGTTGATTATCTCTGGCCGTTTATCAAGGATGAGTTTTCCTCGAAGGATGAGGCGCTGGACGAGTACCGCAAGTGGAATCCGGATGCCGATGCTTCCTATGACCGGGTGGTCGATTTTGATCTTTCTTCGATCGAGCCGCAATGCACCTTCGATTTCAAGCCGGACTGTGTCAAGCCGGTCTCGGCAATGGCCGGCACCAGGGTTGATCAGATCTATATCGGCAGCTGTACCAACGGGCGGATTGAAGATCTCAGGCAAGCGGCTGCTATTCTCAAAGGGAAAAAGCTGGCTGATTCGGTCCGTGGCATCGTTTCGCCGGCAACACCTCAGATTTTCAAAGAAGCGATGAACGAAGGCCTCATGGATATTTTTATGGACGCCGGTTTTTGTGTGACCAATCCGACTTGTGGCGCCTGCCTCGGCATGAGTAATGGAGTTCTGGCCGAAGGCGAGTCCTGTGCAGCGACAACCAATCGGAACTTTTCCGGTCGCATGGGCAAGGGCGGTATGGTTCACCTGATGAGCCCCGCGACCGCTGCCGCTACCGGCATTACCGGGGTCATCACTGACGCCCGTACCCTGTAATCAGTACTGGAGGAGCAGATAATGAAAAAATCGTTTGGCGGATCGGTTATTTTTCTTGACCGGTCCGATATCAATACCGATGAGATCATCCCGGCCAAGTATCTGACCGAAGTCACCAAAGAAGCCTTGCAGCCCTATATCCTGGAAGATCTTGTTCTCGATGGTTTCGATCCGAAAGGACAAAAGCTGAAGGATGCACAGGTTGTCGTAACCAGCCAGAATTTTGGTTGTGGCTCATCGCGTGAGCATGCTCCCTGGGTTTTCGAAGTCAACGATGTTCATACAGTTATTGCCGAGAGTTATGCCCGGATCTTCCGTCAGAACATGTTCAATTGCGGCATGCTGGCAATTGAATTGCCGAAAGAGCAGATCGACATGATTTTTGCTCTTGGTGACGATGTTGAAGTGACCGTCGATGTTGATAGTCAGAAGGTTCAGGCTTCGGCGAACGGCAATACCGAGTCGTTTGAGTTTGCAATAAGCGAATTTGACAAGGCCCTGGTTAAAGCCGGTGGCTGGGTTGAATTTGCTGATTCGCGATATTGAATGCACCGATTGTCGAGCATTGGAGAGGCCGGGTTTTGATCCGGCCTTTTCAGTGATAAATGATTGACAAAACAAGTCCGGCATTCTTATAGTTGCAGACTCTGTTTTCGCATAAAATCTATATGAAATGATACAAGGAGCGTTTCGATGGGAAAGGTCTACAAAATTGCTGTTCTGCCGGGAGATGGCATCGGTCCTGAGGTTATGGCCGAAGCGATCAAGGTGCTTGAAACCGTAGAGGAAAAATTCAAAATATCGATCGAGTTTACCTTTGCCAATGTTGGTGGAATTGCAATCGATGAAGAGGGGCAGGCCCTCCCCGATCCGACTGTCAGGATCTGCAAGGAATCGGATGCGGTTCTTTTCGGATCGGTCGGTGGTCCGAAATGGGAGCACCTGCCGCCAGATGAGCAACCGGAACGTGGGGCGCTTCTTCCATTGCGTAAGATTTTCGGACTGTTCTGTAATCTCCGTCCGGCAATTATCTTCCCGGCGTTGACCGGAAACTCTTCGCTCAAGCCGGAAATTATTGAAGGCGGGTTCGATATCCTTGTTGTGCGTGAGCTGACAGGCGGTATTTACTTCGCCCAACCGAAAGGGATTGAGGGTGCCGGCGCTGAGCGCACCGGTTTTGATACCATGAAGTACAGTGACGCCGAAATCGAGCGAATTGCGCATATCGGATTTCAGGCTGCCCGGAAGAGGGGCGGCAAGCTCTGTTCCATCGACAAGGCCAACGTATTGTCAACCTCGGTTCTCTGGCGGGAGGTTGTTGAACGGGTTGCCACGGCATACCCTGATGTGGAACTGAGTCACATGTATGTTGATAATGCGGCGATGCAGCTCTGTCGCTGGCCAAAACAGTTCGATGTCATGCTTTGCGGCAATATGTTCGGTGATATCCTTTCCGATGAAGCGGCGATGCTGACCGGTTCCCTCGGCATGTTGCCGAGTGCTTCACTGGCCGAAGGATCATTCGGCCTCTATGAACCATCCGGCGGCTCGGCACCCGATATTGCCGGACAGGGGATCGCCAACCCGATTGCTCAAATCCTTTCGGCGGCGATGATGCTTCGCTATTCATTCGGGCTGGTCGAGGCCGCAGACGCAGTCGAAAAAGCTGTCGAGAAAACACTGAATGATGGCCTTCGCACCGGTGATATCTATCAGGGGCTTGATGGTGAAAGAAAGGTAAACACGATTGAGATGGGTGAGGCAATCGTTAACCGTATCTGAATCTGTGCTAAAGGATTCTGACGGGGACCTGATGGTCCCCGTTTGTTTTTCCGATGGATAAATCATTTCATCAGCAAAATTTTCTAGACGCCGATCCCGGAAGGGGAATTGATCCACGGCTGGTTCTTACCCTGGCGATTGGCGCCATGGCCCTGCTCTTTGCCGCTTCATCCTGGTGGCGTATCATGCTGTTTATACCGCTTGCCTGGTTTCTGCTTGCCCGGCTTGAACTCTCCCGGTCCTTCAGGTGGCGCTTTTACTGGCTTCGCTGGCTGCTTGTTTCGATCATAGCTCTGCACATGTTGCTATCTCCCGGCCATACAATCCGGGGTCTGTCGTGGTTCACCTACGAGGGGCTGGCCCGCGGGCTGATGGTTTCTCTGCAGATTGTTCTGGCAATGGCCATTTCGCTGGTTTTGATGCGCTTGCTGACTTCCGAAAGGGCTGTCCAGACATTTGCGGCATTGCTTAAACCACTCACGATTATTGGCTTTGATGTCAGTGGACCGATCGGTCAATTACGGATGACGCTCCGGTTCGTACCGGTTTTACAAGAAGAGGGCAAGGTTGCGGTTGCCTCGGTTAAGGATAGGGCGACGCCCGGTTTTTTAAATCGGATTCAAATATTGCAGAAGATGGTTATGACGATTTTTGAAAGAATGGTTGTCCGGGCCGACAGGCTGGCACATCAGGCAGCATCCGGAACCCCGACTTCTGTCGAGACGGATAAACTGCCATCGTTCTTGCCTTTGAATCCGGCGAGCCGGGTGACTGTTTGCGTTGCCTTAGCCTTCATGACTTTCTATTTTCTGCTGCCATGAGAATAATAAAATTGACAATCGAATACGATGGTACCGGCTACGTCGGCTGGCAGGTGCAGCCGAACGGCATATCGATTCAGCAGGTCGTCGAGGCCGGCCTCGAAAAGGTAGTTGGCTTGCCGGTGCGTGTCGTTTCCTCGGGACGAACAGACGCCGGCGTCCATGCCCGTGGCATGGTTGCCCATTTTCGGACCGACCGCGAGTTGCCTCTTTCTGCCTTTCGTGAGGGCGTCAACAGTCACCTCCCGGAATCAGTCGCAATTGTTTCGGCAGAAGAGGTGGCTGCCGACTTTCATTCCCGTTACAGCGCTCTCGCCAAACGGTATCGTTATTCAATCAATCAGGGCGAAGTTCGCTCACCGATTGCCGGCCGCTACAGCTGGCATGTGAAACGGCAACTTGATTTGCAGCGGATGCGGCAAGCTGCCGAGTTGCTGCTCGGCGAACACGATTTCAGGGCTTTCCGTTCTTCCGGTTGCGATGCCAAAACTTCGGTTCGTGAAATATACGCGATCAATATCAAGGCAGATGCGGGAATGATCCACGTCGATATTGTCGGCAACGGATTTCTCAGGAATATGGTGCGAATTATTGTCGGGACCCTGGTTGAGGTCGGCTCCGGCGCACGGTCGAGCGATGGTCTGCCCACGTTGCTTGCACAAGGAGAAAGAGGGGGTGCGGGAAAGACTGCTCCGGCTCAGGGTCTCTGTCTCATGCAGGTCTGGTATGACGGGAATTCCGACGACTGGACAGGTCGCTTAAACCGTGGTAAATCCAGCCAGAAAAGCCTTGACAAGCAACTTTAAATCATATATTTTTCGTTTTTCTGTGAGCCCCGTACATATCACAGATTTCAGGATATAGAGAGGAAGATCAATGAGCACGCAAGTTGCCAAACAATCAGAAGTAAACCGCAGCTGGTATGTTGTCGATATCAATGACCAGGTACTCGGCCGCGCTGCGACGGAAATTGCCCGCATTCTCCGGGGCAAGCACAAACCGATTTATTCACCGAGTGTTGATACCGGTGATTTTGTTATCGTACTCAATGCCGACAAGGTAAAGTTGACCGGTAACAAGCTTGCCGACAAAAAATATTATCATCATACCGGTTTCCCTGGCGGTATCCGCTCTATAACAGCTGAAAAGCTGATTGAGAAGAAGCCGGAAGAACTGATCATGAAAGCTGTAAAGGGTATGCTGCCCAAGAACAGGCTGGGTCGGCAAATGATCAAGAAGCTGAAGGTCTACAGCGGTGGTGACCATCCGCATGCCGCACAACAGCCGAAAACCCTTTCCCTCTAGTTGCAAGGTAGGAGATCATGATGGCAGCACAGAAATATTACGCCACTGGCAAAAGAAAAACTTCGGTCGCCCGGGTCTGGATTTCTCCCGGCACCGGTCAGATCGTTGTTAACAAGCAGGATGTAAACGACTACTTCGGTCGCGAAACTTCCAAAATGATAATTCGTCAACCGTTTGAAGTGACAGATAACCTGGGTAAATTTGATGTCTGGGTCAATGTCTGTGGCGGTGGTCCATCGGGGCAGGCCGGCGCGATCAAACATGGTATCAGCAAAGCATTGCTTGAGGTTGACACCGAACTGCGTCCGGTTCTGAAAAAGGCCGGATTCATTACCCGTGACAGCCGGATCAAGGAACGTAAGAAGTACGGTCGTCGCGGTGCCCGTCGAAGCTTCCAGTTCTCGAAACGTTAATAGAGTGTATTGGCACTTTATTGCCGAACATGTTAAAAAGGGAAGCCCTCGGGTTTCCCTTTTTTTTTAGTTCTTCGCCGATTAGAATGAATGCAACGGCAGACTTCCTCTTCGGCGACCTTGATTTGTTTGGTTGGATAGGTCATTGTTTGACGGGGACATTACCCGAAGTTCAGGGAAGAGTCCCCCTGAAGACAGAATACCGAAGAACCGCCGGGTCCCGGCCCGGCAGCCGGGTTCATTTCTTTATTAAGCGATAAAGAAACGAACCAAAGAAACCGCTCCCTTGCAGGGGGCTTATTGGGCCGTCGGGTTTACTTCTTTTGAACAGTTTATCTCAGGAGTTTGCCTTGAGGCAAACGCAGACCGTCTCCGTGGCTGTCGCGGTCGGGCTGCGGTTCAGTGATTGCGCTGGCGGCAGCGACCTCAAGAGCTCCACGGGTGAGTCAAGGGCTTTGCTTTTAAAGCTTTGAGACTTTTCCTTGTTTTCTCTGACATC
>PKUH01000005.1 GCA_002869615.1 Desulfuromonas sp.
TCAGGGAACGACAGTGACTGACGGATTGGAATCTGCGCAGCGAGGGAACCTGATCATCAGGCGGGTGAGCTGGGGTGTCTTTCTTTTGCTTGATAGGGAGACTGCTAGTTGGGGACACTTCCCGTAGTCCAGGGAAGTGTCCCCCGAAGACTGAATGCAGAAAGAACCGCGCGGTCGCGGCCGCGCACTCCGCCATACTCTTTTATTAAGCCATAAAAGAGTATGCAGAAAACGGCTCCCTTGCCGGGGGCTTTTTTGTGCGGTCTGGATTGTTTCTGTTCAATTGTGTTGCCGGGGAGTTTGCCTTGAGGCAAACACGCAACGTCTCCGTGGCGGTTGCGGTCGGGCTGCTGTTCAGTGATCGCGGTGCCAGAGGGCGACCTCAAGAGCAACGGGGGTGAGTCAAAATCATCAATGGATTCGCCCTTCGGCTACTTCGGCGAGCTCAGTACAAGATAACTCAGGACAGGCGATCGGAGTTGTAAAGCTGACGGGGACACTTCCCGTAGTCGAGGGAAGTGTCCCTGAAGAAAGAAGGAAAACCATCAGATCCCCAGATAAGCCTTCTTGACCTCCTCATCATTGAGCAGGTTTTCGGCCGTATCGGAAAGGGTGATCGCGCCATTCTCCATAACATAGCCGCGGTCGGCCAGTTTCAGCGCCTGGTTGGCGTTCTGCTCAACCAGAAAGATGGTCGTTTTCTGTTCCTCGTTGATCTTCTTGATGGTCTCAAAGATCTGCTTGATAATCAGCGGTGCCAGTCCGAGCGACGGCTCATCGAGTAACAGCAATTTCGGCCGCGCCATCAATGCACGCGAGATCGCCAGCATCTGCTGTTCGCCACCCGACAGGGTGCCGCCCATCTGGCCACGACGCTGCGCCAGAATCGGGAAGAGATCGAACATCAGCTCCATATCCTGCCTGATCGCGTCCTTGTCGTTACGCAGGTAGGCACCCATTTCAAGGTTTTCGAGGACCGACATATTCGGAAAAATACGCCGGCCTTCCGGCACCTGGACAACGCCGAGGGAGACAATCCGGTCGCCACTTGTCTTCTGAATCGGGCTGCCCATGAACAGGACCTCGCCGCTTTTCGGCGGTACGATCCCGCTGATCGACATCAGGGTCGTTGATTTGCCGGCGCCATTGGCACCGATCAGGCAGATAATCTCTCCTTCACCGACATTGATCGAAACATTCTTCAGGGCCTGGATATTACCATAATAAGTATTGATGTTTCTCAGCTCAAGCATAGTCTATCCCACCGCTTCTTCGCCCAAGTATGCCTCGATAACACTCGAATTGTTCCGAATTTCCAGGGGCGTTCCATTGGCGATCTCCTTGCCGTACTCCATGACATAAATCCGGTCGGAAATATTCATCACCAGTTTCATGTCGTGTTCGATCAGCAGGATCGCCATCTTCCCTTCATTGCGAATCCGTTCAATCAGGGCATCGAGGTCATGCGTCTCCTGCGGGTTCATACCGGCCGCCGGTTCATCAAGCAGCAACAGAAACGGATCGGTCGCCATCGCCCGGGCGATCTCGAGCCGGCGTTGGGCGCCGTAAGGGAGATTGCGGGCAAATTCGTTGGCAAACCGCTCGAGACCGACCTTCTGCAGAAGCTGGTAACTTTTCTCGACGGTCTCTTTTTCCTGCTGCATGGTCCTTTTGCCGCGCAGGATGGCGCCAATGATATTGGTTGTCGTGCGGCAATGGCGCCCGATCATGACATTTTCAAGAACCGTCATCGCCGGAAACAGACGGATATTCTGGAAGGTCCGGGCCATGCCGATCTCGGTAATCCGAAACGGCGAAACCCCGTTGAGCCTGCGGCTCTCGCCTTGCGGCGGATGCGCCAGAACTTCGCCCCCGGTCGGCTTGTAAATGCCGGTGACGCAGTTAAAAAACGTGGTCTTGCCGGCGCCGTTCGGCCCAATCAGGGCAACAATCTCGCCGGCACAGACGTTGAGTGAAACCGAATCGACGGCGCGCAGGCCGCCGAAGTCCATGGTCAGCCCCTTGACTTCGAGCAACGGCTTCATGACGGGCCCCCTTCGGTGGCAGAATCATCGGGGTTATATTCATAGCTGCGCCGGACGTTGGCAATCAGCCCCTGGGGCCGGAAAATCATCATCAACACCATCACGGCCCCGAACGCCAGCATGCGATAGTCGGCAACAGCCCGCAGGTACTCCGGCATCAGGATCATCACCAGGGCGGCGATGATCACACCGACAATCGAACCCATGCCGCCGAGGACGACAATCGACAATACGATCGCCGACTCCATGAAGGTGAAGCTGTTCGGATGCAGGTAGGTGTTGCGGGCGGCAAAGATCACGCCGACCACCCCGGCCCAGAAGGCACCGAACGCATAGGCTGACAGCTTGGTCCTCGCCATATCGATACCCATGGCGACGCAGGCGATTTCATCCTCACGCAAGGCCATCCAGGCCCGACCGATCCGTGAATCCTTGAGCCGGTTGGTAATGAAGATCGTAAAGACGACCAGGGCGATCATCAGGTAGTAAATATAGGTGGTAACAGCGTCGATCCCCATTTCGATGCCGAAGAAACCGGGTCGCGAAATATTGGCAATCCCCTTGGCGCCGCCGAACAGACCTTCGCCGTTGAGGATCACGACATGGGCGATGGTGGCAAAGCCGAGGGTGACAATGGCGAGATAGTCGCCACGCAGCCGGAGAATCGGGAAACCGAGGAGAATACCGAATATAGTCGCGACCAGCCCGCCGATCGGCAAAGCCGGCCAGAAACCGACGCCGAACTTGCTGTTAAGAATGCCGTAAGTGTAGGCGCCGATGGCAAAAAAAGCGACATAACCGAGATCGAGCATGCCGGCGAGGCCAACATTGATATTGAGACCGAGACCGAGTACGACAAAAATCAGGGCCAGGACCATGATGTTGACCTGGGAAATATTGAACAGCAGCGGGAAAACCAGAAAGAAAACAGCGGCAATTATGATCAGCGGCCGGTAGACCTTCGGTTCGGAGAACAGGCGCTCGGTCAGGGAGGCGGCCTGGGTGTCGCTTTCAGCATCGTCGCTTTTGGCCTGTGACGCCTTGCGCTCCATCGCCCAACGCCAGACGAAGGAGAGAGCAAACGAGCCAATGCCGACCCAGAGCATGTTCATCCAGCGCCACTCGACAACATCCTTGAGAGTATTAACCTTGACTACGACAAACGGAAAGGTGAGAAAGATGAACCAGAGGGCGATGCCGAACGATTTTTTGATATCCTGTACCATTGACACCCCCTAAACCTTCTGCTTGACGGTCTTGCCGAGAAGACCGGATGGTCGCAGGGTCAGAATCAGCACCAGCAAGCCGAAGGCAAAGACATCCTCGTAAGCGCTTGAGATGTAGCCGGCGGCGAAGGCCTCGGAAAGTCCGAGAATCATCGCTCCGAGTACCGCTCCCGGGATATTGCCGATGCCGCCGAGGACGGCGGCGGTAAACGCCTTGATGCCGGCGATAAAGCCGATATAGAAGTTGATTTGGCCGATGTAGGAACCGACCAGAACACCCCCGATCGCGGCGAGCACCGAACCGATAATAAAGGTCATGGAAATCACCCGGTCGACATTGACTCCGGTCAGGCGGGCCATGGTCAGGTCCTGCTGGGTCGCCCGCATCGCCTTGCCGATCCGGGTGTACTTGATCAACAGAGTCAGGCCGACCATGGTGATCGCGGTAACCACCAGGATAATCAATTCGGCTGACCCGATGATATGAGCGACCGGCTCCATGAAAGCGAATTCCGGGACCAGTTGCGGAAACGGCAGAAAATCGGGCGTCTGGGCGAGCAGAACATAATTCTGCAGGAAGAGCGACATGCCGATGGCGCTGATCAGCGGCGACAGTCGCGGCGCGCCGCGCAGTGGCCGATAGGCGATTTTTTCAAGGGTATAGCCATAGGCGGCGGCGTAGATCATGGCGATCAGAGCGGCCAGGATCAGGATTGAAACCCCGCTGAAGCCGTAAATGGTCAGCACCCCGGAGACGATCAGTGCAACAAAGGCGCCGATCATGTAGACCTCGCCATGGGCGAAGTTGATCAGCTGAATAATGCCGTAGACCATGGTATAGCCGAGGGCGATCAGGGCGTAGATGCTCCCCCGCGTCAGGCCGCTGAAACAGAGTTCAATAAAATAATCCATAAATTCTTTCCCAAGGATTTTAATACAGGGTTCGGCCTGTCAATATTAAGGCTGACAGGTCCACTTGGGTACAATGGTCTGACCAGAAAAGTCAAGGCCTTTCTGGCTAGGGCTTAAACAAATCAGGGGACAGGCCCGAGGCCTGTCCCCTGAGGGTTGGTTCAAGATAAAAGATTACTGCACTTCGGCGAACGCGCCATTCTTGACCTGGTAGACCGAGAAGCCGACGCCGACAGCATCACCTTTGGCATCGAATTTTATCGTGCCGACCGCGGTATCAACCATTGAACTCTTCAGGGCCTTTTCGATACCGGCCATATCGGTTCCACCTGACACCTTGATGTCGTTGAGGACCGCCTGCATCGCAGCGTAGCCCTGGTCGAAGAAGGTTCCCGGCTCCTTGCCATATTTTTCCTGGTAGTCGGCCCGGGCCTTCTTGTTCTCGGCATATTTGGAGACATCCATCGGACCGGTGGCATAAACGCCCTCGGCATTCTTGCCGGCGATTTCGAGGAAACCATCACCCTTGATGCCGTCCGGACCAAGGAACGGGATCTTGACCCGCTTTCTCTTCATCAGGCCGATCAACTTGGAGGCTTCGGGATGATAGCCGCCGAAAACGACCGCATCAGCCCCGACCCGCTTGAGCTTCTGGATAAACGCCGAGTAATCGATAGCGCCCGGGGTAATTCCCTCATAGAGAACGACCTTGGCCTTGCCGGTCTCTTCAATGAACTTTCGCGAAAAATCAGCGAATCCCTTGCCGTAATCGCCCTTGTCATGGAGGATGGCAACCTTCTTGGCACCGAGGTTGTCGATGACAAAGTCAGCAGCCAACTTGCCCTGCTCGTCATCAGCAGCGATGGTGCGGTAGAAATTCGGATAGTCACCGCTCTTGGTCAGCGGCGGATTGGTTGCCGAAGGAGAGATGGCGATAACACCCGCCTCCTTGTAGATACCGAGAGCAGCCTTGGTCGCTCCGGAGCAGACGTGACCGATGACAACCTTGGCCCCTTCAGAGACCAGGTTGGTAGCAACATTGACTGCAATCTCCGGCTTGCACTGGTCATCCATCGCGACCAGCTTGACTTTACTACCGTTGATGCCGCCAGCGGCGTTGACCTGCTCAACGAGCAACTCGGCCGCTTCCTTGGTCGGAATGCCGTAAGGGGCGAGATCGCCGGTATGCGGTCCGGCGACACCAACAACGATCTCATGATTCTTGGCGAAAACCGGGCTGGCCAGCATGGCCATAGCTACAATCAGGACAACCGAAAAAAACTTTTTCATTTTTGCCTCCATTGAATGGAATATTTTTAGCACAAGCAAACAACTTGTGCTCACGAACGGACATTAAACTTAGCGAAAGAATCGGGCTTGGTCAAGCTGTATATCTTCAAAAAGGCGCAACCGACGAAACGGATTTTTTCTTTATTTTGACCAATCAGACAACCTTTCTGCATTGATCTTTTTTTGGCCATGTCAAACTTCATGCAGCTTGTTGCCGGCTCAGGAATATGCTATTAACTTGCCGCGATGAGATCAAACCGGACAAACAAGCGAAAAAGCACCTTCCGCGAGGGGGTGGCCGCCGCCTGGCCGATCTGTCTCGGCTATTTCCCGATCGGTATGGCTCTCGGTGTACTCGGCCAGAAGGCGGGGCTGGGACCCTTATGGATCGGTCTGATGTCAGTCATAGTCTTTGCCGGATCGGCCCAGTTTATCGGTGTCGCGATGATCGACGGCGGCGCCTCGGCAGCTTCGATTATCGTGACGACTTTTGTTGTCAATTCCCGCCATTTCCTGATGAGTTCGGCGCTGGCTGTTCCGCTCAAGGGCGTCCGCAGTCTCTTTCTCTGCCTGTTCGCCTACGGCATTACCGACGAGAGCTTCGGGGTCAACATGACCCGCTTCCGCAAAGGGGACTGGGACAAATGGAGGGCCCTGATTGTTCATCACACCGCCAATACCACCTGGATAGCAGCAACCATCCTCGGCGCCCTGATCGGCACCCTGATTCCGGAAGGTGCGTTCGGCATCGACTATGCCCTGCCGGCCATGTTTATTGCCCTGCTGGTGCTGCAGCTTCAGGGTCGGGCTTATATCTTCACCGGCATCCTGGCGGCGGTCACGGCTATTATCTGGAAACTTCTGGTCCCGGGAGAGAGCTATATCGTCGCCGCGGCTGTCATCGCCGCCACCGGCGGTTTTATCGTCCGCCGTCATCTGCGACGCAAACGGGAGGCCGCGGCATGACCTTCCAGGATTACCTGTTACTGCTTATGGGTATGGGTCTCGTTACCTACCTGCCGCGACTGTTGCCGCTATTGTTCCTGTCGCAGCGGCAATTGCCGCAATGGTTGATTGACTGGCTCGAGCTGATCCCGGTCGCGATTCTTGCCGCTCTGCTGGCACCAACTCTGACAGTTGATCCGAACAACACGATAAACGTGTTGCGCCCCGAGTTCTGGGTGGCGATTCCGACCTTCCTGTTTGCGATCAGAACGAAGTCGCTCGGGGGGACGGTGCTGATGGGGATGGGGCTGTTCTGGGTGGCAGGGATGGCTTAATTATATCAATTCACCTGGTGAGGTTGCTGGCACCTTCCGACCCTTGACGGGGACACTACTCGAAGCTCAGGGAAGTGTCCCCCTGAAGACAGAAGACAGGAAGAACCGCCGGGTCCCGGCCCGGCAGCCGGGTTCATTTCTTTATTGAGCGATAAAGAAACGAACCAAAGAA